>JAKBCB010000077.1 GCA_021808185.1 Pseudomonadota bacterium | reverse complement strand
GAGCCGTTCGGCGCGAGCGATTTTTCGACCTCGGCGTCGAGGTGCTGGCGGTCGCTGGGCGCGAACCGGCCGTGATGCAGCGTGGCGACGCCCGCGACGCGGAACAGCGCCGGATGATCGGCACCGGCGGCGGCTTCCAATGCCTGCGCCGTGGCGATGGCGGCGCCGACCGTGTTGCGGATCACCAGGACTTTCGCCCCCGCCGTTGCGGCATCGAGCGCCATCGCGGCAATGCCTGTCGGATCGTCGAGCTGCGGCGCGGTTGCCAGCCGAACCTGCTTGGGCTTGCCCTCGGCTGGAACGTGACGGAACTCGGCGCGCCCCGCCGTGGCCCAGCTCAGCGCCGGATACGGCACCGCCTCGGCCGCCGCCAGCTTCGGGCGTGGCGTTCCGAGCAGCCGTGCATGCATCCCGGCGCCGAGCGTCGCCGACAGCAGCAGCGCATGTCCCCCCGCCTGCGCATGGCCGCGCAGCAGATTGGCCAGCAACGTCTCCATGTAGCGGTCGGAGGCATGCACCTCGTCCACCACCAGCAGATGCCGCAACAGCGCCGTGCCGCGCAGATGTGCGTGCCGCGTGGCGATGGCCGCGAGCAGCGCCTGATCCACCGTGCCGACGGCGATCTGCGCGGCGAGAAAACGCTTCGGGTGCTCCGCCGCCCAGCGCCGCCGGCGTGTTGCCTCGTCGGCGCGGTCAGTCCACTCGAACCCGAAATCCGGCAAAGCGTGGCCGTGTGCCTCATCCGCCCCGACCTGGCCCGGAACGGCCAGGACCACGGCGGGCCGATCGTCCGGGTGAAACAGCGCGTCGCGAAACCGTTTGACGCGCGCGAACATCTGCGTTGCCGCGACGCGCGTCGGCAGGGCGAAATACAACCCGTCAACCTCGCCCGTGGCGAACAGATGTCGGAAGCGCCAAAGCGCCGCCTCGGTCTTACCAGCGCCGGTCTCGGCCTCCAGCACGACACATGGCGCGGTGGGCGATGCCGCCGCGCGCTGGATCGGTCGCGCGGCGCGGCCGGCGAAAAGATCGCCGAACTCGGGCACCTGCACGCCGCCACGCGACGGCTTGGGCGTAAGCCCCACGTCCCGCAGCGCCTCGCGGGCCTGGGCGCGGGCGAAGGTCATGCGGTCGGCGTCGCGGCCATCCGCGAACGGGAAGAACTGGATGTCCGAGCCCAGCCAATCGGCCAGCATCAGCAGGCCGGCGAAGACGTGGTGAAACGATGGCGCCTCCGGCAGTGGCGGCGCGGGTAAAAAGGCGTCCGCGAACCAGCGGTCGAGGGCGGCGCGCATCGGCGCCAGATCTTCGATCGGGTCGGCGATCGGATCTCGGTCCGCCGCCTCGCGTCGCCAGTATAGCTCCGCGTTCGTCGGATCGGCGGACCAGGGACGGCCATGATGCGCGAACAGCGTGTCCCACAATTCCTGGTTGTCAGTCGGCGAAAACCACGGGTCCATGCGCTCCAGCCCGAGCAGGCCGCACAGGGTCACGTCGAGGTGCGACTTCTTAAAAACCCAGGCGAGCTGGTCGATGTGCCCGACCGACGGGGCGGCGGGGTCGATCCGTCGCCGAAAGCCGCGGTTCGCCTTGCCGATGTCATGCAGAAACGCGAGCGCCGCCAGACGCGTGCAGGCCCGCGCGTCGAGCACATCGCGCCCCCCGGCACGCGCAAGGCGCCGATTGATCGTCGGCTGCTCCAGCAACGCCTCGACGACGGCGGCGACATCGGCCGAGTGAGCCACAAGACCGTGCCAATGCGTCACCTGCCCATTGGGGCCCCGTTCGAGCTTGGCCCAGAGCGATGCCGTGGTGAGACCGGTCATGTGCTACCAGTGAACCGCCCCGGGTTTGCCGGAGGTTGTTTGGTTTGAGTTACGTGGCCAGTCTCTGTTCGTTGAGCATGGCGTAGTAGCGGTCCTCGGCTTCGGCTGGCGGGATGTTGCCGATGGGCTCCAGCGGTTGGCGATGGTTGAACCAATCGACCCAGGTCAATGTCGCGAACTCGATCGCCTCGAAGCTGCGCCATGGTCCGCGCCGATGGATGACCTCGGCCTTGTAGAGGCCGTTGATCGTCTCGGCGAGGGCATTGTCGTAGCTGTCGCCGACACTGCCGACGGAGGGCTCGATGCCCGCCTCGGCCAGCCGCTCGGTGTAGCGGATGCTGACATATTGAGCAAATTCAAGTGGTCGTCGCAACACTACGGTTTTGGAGGCGTTTGCGATGGGACGTCGGCGACGGCGCTCGGATGGAGCATTACGGCCCGTGTTGAAGCGATCACCTGGCCGCCCGGGCGTGGCCCAGCGCGGGAACCGGCTTCGGTTCTGGCAAGCGATCGCGGCGGGCGTCTCGAGTGAGGATGCGGCCACCCGCGCCGGAGTATCCCAGCCGGTGGGATCGCGCTGGTTCCGGGAGGCAGGCGGAATGCCGCCATCGACGCTTGTCCCATCGGCAAAGCTACTGTCGGGGCGGTATCTGTCGTTTGAGGAACGCGAGGAGATTGCGCTGCTGCGGGTGCAGGGCCGGAAAGTGCGGGCGATCGCCCGGCAACTCGGCCGCGCGGCCTCGACGATCTCGCGGGAACTCCGGCGCAACGCGGCCACGCGCAGTGGCGGCCTGGAGTATCGCGCCACCACGGCCCAGTGGCACGCCGAGCGGGCGGCGCGGCGTCCGACGGCGGCGAAGCTTGCCATCAGCGAGAAGCTGCGGACGTATGTTCAGGAGCGGCTCTCTGGGCTGATTGCCACAGCGGGCGGGCGCTCGGTCCATGGTCCGGACGTGCCGTGGAAGAAGCGACGGCACGGGCAGCATCGGCGATGGGCGCGTGCCTGGAGCCCGGAGCAGATTGCCCGGCGCCTTCGGCTCGACTTCCCGGACGACACGAGCATGCGCATCAGCCACGAGGCCATCTACCAGTCGCTGTATGTGCAGGGGCGCGGTGCATTGCGACGCGAGCTGACCGCCTGCCTGCGTACCGGGCGCGTGCTGCGGGTTCCTCGGGCGCGCAGCCGCGGGCGGAGCAAATCTCATGTCAGTCCCGAGGTCATGATCAGCCAGCGCCCGGCCGAGGCAGCAGACCGTGCGGTGCCGGGGCATTGGGAGGGCGATCTGATCCTCGGGTTGCGCAGTTCGGCGATCGGCACGCTGGTGGAGCGCACCACGCGCTTCACGTTGCTGCTTCACCTACCGCCCATGCCAGGGCATGCCGACCGGGTACGCGAGAAGAACGGCCCGGCGCTCGCGGGCCATGGCGCGGAGGCCGTGCGTGACGCCATCGCGCGTTCGATCACGACGTTGCCGACGCAGTTGCGGCGGTCGCTGGCCTGGGATCAGGGAGCCGAACTCAGCCAGCACGCCCGGCTGCGGATCGACACCGGCGTGCAGGTCTACTTCTGCGACCCGCACAGCCCATGGCAACGAGGCACGAACGAGAACACCAACGGCCTTCTGCGCCAGTAATTCCCGAAGGGCACCGACCTGAGCGCCCATACCGCCGCCGATCTCGAAGCAGTTGCTGCGGCGCTGAACGCGAGGCCACGCAGGGCGCTTGCGTGGCGAACACCAGCTGAGGCGCTTGACGAGGTGCTGCGAGCAGTTCAAGCAAATGTTGCAACGACCACTTGAATCTGCCCAATATACCAGCGAGCCGTTCCAGAAGCCGATGGCCGACAATGGGGTTTCATGCAGCCTGAGCCGATCGGGCAACGTTTGGGATAATGCCGCGATGGAGAGCTTCTTCTCGTCACTGAAAATCGAGCGCACCGCCCGCAAGGTCTACCGCACGCGCGACCAGGCCCGCGCCGACGTGTTCGACTACATCGAGCGTTTCTACAATCCGCAGCGGCGCCACTCGACCATCGGCTACATCAGCCCTATGGAGTTCGAGCGGGTGGCCGCCACGAGCTAAACTGCCGGTCCACCAAACCAGCAGCAGCTCAGTCGGCGGCAAAGCCGATCATCTCGCGCAGAAAGCTGGCGTCCGAACCCTTGTCCAGAAGCTCGCGAAGGGCGATCTTGTCGTCGGTCATCGTGGTGGTCCTCGGGTTGGGGTTGCGTGTGCAACCCAACCCTACCGAAGACTCGCAGATGACCACCCCCTCGCCAGGGGCCGCCACCTCGGGGCTTTCCGCTGCGCTCGCTCCGCTTCAAGCCCCGAGGCGATCAGCGGGAGCTACACCACGCCTGGAGACACGACCTGGCGGTCTGCCGTTTTCCCCGAGGACGACGTTAATATTGATGATTTGCTTCGACAATTTTCGCCTCGATACGTTCATCCTCCCATTTATCGGTGACCGCACTATAGGGCCATGGCGTAGACGTAGTGCTCATCATCGTCGGTCGCGGCCCGCCACTTCGGAAACAAAGCCGGGCAAGCCGCCAGCCGTCGATTTTGCGCCGTCTGCGGCGGCCAGGGTCCGAAGCAGCTTGTCAGCGAGAGCTTATCTGACGTCCCCATCCGCGACCTCAAGCCGTTGGGCCAAAGCACGACGATGCTCGCGGCGGGGTCCGCCGTCCGATCCGCGCGGTCACTGACGCGTCACGTCCGCGCATGTGTGCAGTTTGGCGGGCGTCATCTCGGCGCCGATCCCGCGGTGGAACGGTGCGGCCCTACTCGGACATCGCGGAAACATTGAACTTCAGAACACACCACGAAATGCAACCGTGGTACTCGGGCGGCGGCTGGGTCGCTGGCGTCACTCCCGCGCGCCGCCGTCTCCCGTGTTGGCGGAGCGGCTGGCGTGCCAGACCAGCCGGCCGAGCACTTCCGCCGCGCGGCGGACGGAGGCCTGCACGCTGGCCAGCATCGCCGGCAGCCTTGCCATCTCTACCCCATCGGTGATCTCCAGCGCCGCGAGCTGGGCATTTTCCACAAGCGACGACAGCACGTTCTGGAACACCAGATCGGCCTTGGAATCGAGCCGGCCGGTCATTGTCCGGTGGCCCTCGACGATGCCGTCCTGGAAGCTGCGGCGCGCCGCCTCGGCCGCCTTGCGCTCGGTCAGGTCGGTGAACAACAGCACGAAGCCGAGCACCCGGTCCGGCGCGGAGAACACCGGGTCGGCGCGGACCAGCATCGGCTTGGGCTGGCCCTCGCCGCCGGCCAGCGCCACCTCGCCCCGCCAGGCACGGCGCTGGTGCACCAGAGCGGCCAGGCGCCGGCGGATTTCGCCGAGGTCGGCCAGCACGTCCAGCAGCGCGTCCAGATGCGCCGGCGCCGGACGGCTGGGCGGCAGCAGACGGTGGAAGGCGTCGTTGGTCAGCAAGATCTGCCCGGCGGCATCCGCCACGATCACCGGCTGACCGGACAGCCGCAACTCCCGCGTCACCTGCGCCAACTGGTCCTGCGCGATCAGCAGCCGCACGGCGCGGAATTGCAGCACCACGTCCGTCACCGTCTCGCCGATCAGGCGGGCCGCGGCGAAGTCGGCCAAGGTCCAGGGGTCCGACGTGCCCTCGACAAGCTGGTGCCACTGCGCGAACGAGCGGCGCGGCGACAGGTCCGCCGGGTCGTCGCCAATCTGCATCGGCTTGAACGGGTTGCCGCCCCAGGTCACGGTGCGCACCCGCTCCCGGCGGAACCAGACCAGATATTCGCCCGGCGTCTGGGAGACGGGCGTTGCCACCAGCCCGCAGACGGTCGGCGCGAGGATGCCGAACTGCGGCGCCGCGACCCCGAGCGAGGCGGTGGCGACGACGCCGCGCGGCTGCTGGTCGAGCCACACGCCGATCTCGCGCAGGTGCTGCGTGCCTGGCACGTCACCGGCGATCTGGATCTGGCCTTCGTACAGCAGCGCGGCCCCCGTGGCCCCCAGCGCCTGCAACACCGATTGCGAGCCGTCGAACAGCGCCGTGCGCCAATCCCCCTCGCGGGAGATCGCCTCGATCATCCGCTGTTCCAGGCGGCGGACGAATATTTCCGCCTGGCCCTCGGAAAAGCTTTCCAGCGCGGCGATGCGGGTGCCGACGGCCTCGGCGAGCAATTCGCACACCGCGCGGATTTCGAAATGCACAAAGCGCGGCACGTAATGGTGGCACGACACCAGCCCCCACAGCCGGCCACCGACCATCAGCGACACCACCAGCGTCGCGCGCACGCCCATGTTGCGCAGGTACTGCACATGGATCGGCGAGACGCTGCGCAGCACGCATTGCGACATATCCAGCGCCGCCGCGTCCTCCGCTGGTTCCAGCGGCGCCGGCACATATTCGATGTCGGCCAGCACCCGCACCCGGTTGCGCTCGTACAACCGCCGCGCGATCTGCGGGATGTCGGAGGCCGGGTAGCGGTTGCCGAGGAAGGATTCGAGGCCGGCGCGCCGCTGTTCGGACATCACCTCGCCGTGCCCTTCGTCATCGAAGCGATAGACCATCACGCGGTCGTAGCCGGTCAGGTCGCGGAACAGCCGCGCGGTGCCATCCGACAGCGCCAGCAGCGAACTGGCGTTCAGGATGGTTTGCAGCGCGCGTTCAACATGCACCTTCAGATCGACCGGCGCGCCGGCCGGCTCCAGTTCCATCACCAGCCCGCCGCCGGGCGGGCGGTGCAGCAGCAGGTCGAAGGCGCGCGCGGGCGCGCCGACATGGCCGCGCACGGCGATGGGGACGGCATCCAGCGCGTCGCCGAGATGGGGCGCGATGGCAGTGGCCAGATCGCCGCCGAGATCGGCCAGCGCGCGGCCGATCAGGCCGCCGCCGATGCCGAGGAAGGCGCCGGCGTTGGCGCTGGCGCGGATGATGAGCAGTTCCGGTTCGCGCAGCAACAGCAGCGCGCCATGCGGCTGGATGGAGCCGGGCAGATGGATCTGCTCCAGCTCGCAGTTCGAAAGGTCGGCGCGTCCGAACGCCGGCAGGCTGGCCAGACGTGCGACCATTCCGAAGCCCCCCTACCGACACTTATGCTGTGCCGGCTTCCCCGCAAGACATATCCCGGCCCGACCCCGCCGGCGACGTTGTCCGGTCAGTCGCCGGTGTTCCGCGCGCCGATGCCGGCGGGTGCGGCGGATGGTCCGCCGTCGATGGCGTAGCGGTTCAGCTTCACGTACAGGCTCTGCCGGCTCAGCCCGAGCAGTTCCGCCGCCGCCGTGCGGTTGCCGCCGGCCAGTGACAGCGCCGCGTCAATGTAATGCCGCTCCACGGCGCCCGTCGTCTCCCGCACCAGTTGCAGCAACGGCGTCTGCCCGACCTTGCCGGCGATCGCCGCGAGCGTGCTGGCGAGCGAGCCTTCGGCCATCGCCACATCGGCGGGCGCCGGCAGTACGCGGCGGCCGACATCGCGGATCAGCACGCCGATCAGGCGCGGGCGGATATCGGTGTTGGCGGCGGCGGCCACCTCCACCTCGGTCTCGCTGCCCAGATCGCCCTCGATGCGGGTGGCGAACAGGCGCACCGCGCGATGCCGCTGCACGCCCGCGAGCAAGGTCTGCAGGTCGGCGCCGGGCATACCGAGCCAGCGGCCGAGCGACTGGCCGAGCACAGCACCTTCCGCCCCCACCTGCACCAGATCCAGGAACGCGCCGTTGGCGCGGCGGACCGTGCCGTCCGTGTCGATGGCGACGAACGCGTCGGGCATCTGGTCGATCAGGGCCTCGACCGGCACCGGGTCGTTGCGCACCAGCGCCAGATGCGGGGCGGCGGCGGGGGCAAGCTGCAAAAGGTACACCGGGCCTGGTTCGGACACCATCAGCGAGGCACGCATCACCCAGGGCGTCCGGCTCGGGCCGATATGCACCATGATGCCGGGCGTGCGCCCCTGCTCTCGCACCCGCACCAGCATCGCCTGGAACGGTTCCTGATCGGCGGGCGCGATCTCCGGCAGGAATTCCCAGCCGGGGGTGAAGCCGAGCGCGCGGATCGCGGCCGGATTGGCCTCGATCACCCGCAGCCCGTCCACCGTCAGCACCAGCACCGCCTCATGCGTCGCATCGAACAGCAGGCGATAGCGGGTTTCGACGGCGCGGAGCTTCCAGTAATCCTGTTCGCGCGCCTGTTGCGCCGCGATCAGGCGGGATTGCAGCTCGCTGACCGCCTGAAGGTTGCGGCCGATGGCGATCAGCCCTTCCGGCCCGCCGAGGCGGACAGTGGTGAACTCCATCGGCAATTCGCGGCCGGAGGGGAAGCGCTGGTTGATGTGGCGGAAAGCGGAGACGCCGCGGTCGCGGGCGTCTTCCACCATGCGGCGCGCCTTCTCGCCGGCGATGTCGCCCAGCGTGTCGGTCCATTTCTGGCCGACCCACCCAGACACGCCCTCCTCGCCGACCGTGGACGCCACTGTTGCCTGACGGATCACCCCGTGCAGGTCCAGCAGCAGCGTTAGATCGGGTTGCGCGAAATTGACACCGGACATCTCGGCTGGTGGCTCCGGCTATGTTGGGCGGGCGGCGGCGCCGATCCTGGCGCGCCGTTGAATTACAATCGTATAATCCTATAACGATGAACATCATAGCGACATTGACATCGCCGGCGCCGTCCTACCGCGAATTCACCCGGCATGAGCGGCGCGTCCGGCATGGTTGACACGCCCCCCGCGCAATCCTCGGCACAATCGCCGGATGGGGTCGGACTGGCGGCGCGGCTGCGGGCGGCCACCGCCGCATGGCATACGCGGGCCGAGCGCGCCGGCATCGTCGCCGACCTGTTGCGCGGGCGTGCCACGCGGGGCGGCTATGCGCTGCTGCTGCGCAACCTGCTGCCGGTATATCAGGCGATCGAGGACGGGCTGTGGCGGCACCGCGACACCCCCGCGCTGCGCCCGTTCGCCCGCCCGGACCTGTTCCGCGCACACGCCATCGCGGCCGATCTGGCGGTGCTGGGCGGCACGGACGCGCTGGCGCTGCTGCCAGCGGGCGCACGCTATGCCGAGCGGGTGAGGCGCGCGGAATCGGGCGATGCGGGGCGATTGATCGCGCATGCCTATGTCCGCACGCTCGGCGACCTCAGCGGCGGACGGCTGTTCCCGGCGTTGCTGGCGCGCACGCTCGCGCTGCCGGCGGCGGCGCTGACGTTCTACGACTACAAGGACGTGCCGGACCTGCCGGCCGCCAAGGCGGCATGGCGCGCCGGGCTGGACCAGGCCGCCCCGCTGCTGGCCAACCCGGCGGACGTGGCGCGGGAAGCGCAAATCGCCTTCCGCCTGAACGTGGCGCTGGCCGAGGCGGTGCATCTGGCCATGGTTGCGTGATCTGCCACTGTACTGTCAATCTCGATGGACACATGGGTGGAGAGCGTCAACGTGCGCGTGCTGTTCCCGTTTTCCGCGATTGTCGGCCAGGACGAGATGAAGCGGGCGTTGCTGATCGCCGCCGTCGATCCGGGGATCGGCGGGGTGCTGGCGTTCGGCGACCGGGGCACCGGCAAATCCACCACCGTCCGCGCGCTGGCGGCGCTGCTGCCGCCGATGGACGTGGTGGAAGGCTGCCGCTTCGTCTGCGACCCGGCGGCCAAGGACGAATGGTGCGACGAATGCCGCGCCCGCCCCGGCATCGCCACGCGCGCGGGCATGCCGGTCCCGGTGGTTGACCTGCCGCTCGGCGCCACCGAGGACCGCGTGGTCGGCGCGCTCGACCTGGAACGGGCGCTGGCGCGGGGGGAAAAAGCGTTCGAGCCGGGGTTGCTCGCGCGGGCCAACCGCGGATTTTTGTATATCGACGAGGTGAACCTGCTGGAAGACCATCTGGTCGATCTGCTGCTCGATGTCGCGGCCTCCGGCGAGAACGTGGTCGAGCGGGAGGGGCTGAGCGTGCGGCATCCGGCGCGCTTCGTGCTGGTCGGCAGCGGCAACCCGGAGGAGGGCGAATTGCGGCCGCAACTGCTGGACCGTTTCGGCCTGTCGGTGGAGGTGCGCACACCCGGCGACATCCCGACGCGGGTTGAAGTGGTCAAGCGGCGCGAGGCATTCGAGCGCGACCGTGCCGGTTTCGCCGCCGCGTGGCAGGCGGCGGAGGCGGAGATGCGCGCGCGCATCCTGGGCGCCCGCGCGCGCCTGCCCGGCGTGATCGTGCCGGACGCGATGCTGGAGGTCGCGGCAAAACTGTGCATCCGCCTCGGCACCGATGGGCTGCGCGCGGAACTGACGCTGATCCGCGCGGCCAGGGCGCTGGCGGCGTTCGAGGGGACGGACGCGGTGCAGACCGCGACGCTGCGCGCCGTCGCCCCCGCCGCCCTGCGCCACCGGCTGCGGCGCGACCCGCTGGACGAGGCGGGTTCCGGCGCGCGGGTGGAACGGGCGCTGACCGAGGTGTTTGCATGACCGACGCGGCGCCCGGCATCGGCGCCGAGACATGCGCCGCGATATGGGCCGACGCCGCGCGGGCGGCGCTGTTGCTGGCGCTGGACCCGGTGGGGATCGGCGGCGTGGTGCTGCGTGCCCGGGCGGGGCCGGTGCGGGACCGCTGGCTCGCGCTGCTGCGCGCCGTGCTGCCGGCCGAGGCGCCGGTGCGCCAGGTGCCCGCCGGCATCGGCGACGCGCGGCTGCTCGGCGGCCTCGATCTGGCGGGCACACTCGCGGCCGGCCGGAAGGTCGCCGAGCGCGGGGTGCTGGCGGCGGCGGATGGCGGCATCGTGCTGATCGGCATGGCCGAACGCCTGCCGGCCGCCACCGCCGCGCGGATCGCGCAGGTGCTGGACTCGGGCGAGGTGGTGTCCCCAACCGGCATCGATCGCGCGCGCATCGGCGTGGTGGCGTTCGACGAGTCGGTTGAGGACGAGGCGGCGCCGCCTGCGGCACTGCTGGACCGGCTGGCAATCCATCTCGATCTCGATGCCGTGCCACCACGCGCGGCGGTGGCGGCGCCGCCGGGGCTGGGGCTGATGGCGGATGCGCGGCTGCGCCTGCGCGCGGTCACGGCCAGCGACGCGGTGACCGAGGCGCTGTGCGCGACGGCGCTGGCGCTGGGCATCGACACGCTGCGGGCGCCGCTGTTCGCCGGGCGGGTGGCGCGCGCGGCGGCGGCGCTGGCCGGGCGCGATGCGGTGGCGGACGAGGATGTGCGACTGGCCGCCCGGCTGGTGCTGGCACCGCGCGCGACGCGGGTGCCGCAGGCGGCGGAGCCGGAGAGCGAACCGCCGCCGCCGGACACACCGGACACCGCCCCCCCGGATATCGACCCCCCGGACACCGACAACGCGCCGACGCCGGAGCAGACCCAGGCGCTGGCCGACATGCTGCTGGCAGCGGCCCGGGCGGCGCTGCCGGCTGGGGTGCTGGCCCGGTTGCGGGCCGCCGCCCTGGCACGCGGCGCC
>JAKBCB010000076.1 GCA_021808185.1 Pseudomonadota bacterium | reverse complement strand
CATGGGCCAGCACGCCGAGCGCCAGCACCAGGCGCAGGTTCGGCATTCCCTGCAATTCGCCGCGCAGGAAGCGGTTGCAGGCGGTGACTTCGCGCGGTTCGGGCAGGTTGGCCGGGGGCACGCAGCGCACGGCGTTGACGATGCGGCAGTCGTGCAGGGTTACGCCGTCATCCGGTTCGGCGCGGTATTCCCCGCGCGCGAAGCCGAAGCGCAGCAGCGTCTGGTACAGCAGGATGCCGGCATGGTCGCCGGTGAACGGCCGCCCGGTGCGGTTGGCGCCGCGCACGCCGGGCGCCATGCCCACCACCAGCAGCCGCGCGTCCGCCGGCCCGAAGCTCGGCACCGGCGCGTTGAACCAGCCCGGATTGGCCGCGCTGTTCGCCGCGCGGTATTCCGCCAGCCGCGGGCACAGCGTGCAATCGGCCGGCGGCTGTTCGATCCCGCCGCCGAGGGCGGGCATCTCGCGTTCGCGACCGAGCATCAGGCGGCATCGCCCGGTTCGGCGTACGGCTCGGCCGGGGTCTGGCGGATGCCCACGCGGGCGGGGCGGGGCTCCATCTGCCGGCGGGTGAATTCCGGCGCGATGTCGGCCAGCTCCACGAACTGGTCGGCCTGCCGGCGCAATTCGTCCGCCACCATGGGCGGCGAGGTGCGGATCGAGGACACGACGCTCACGCGCACGCCGCGCCGCTGCACCGCCTCGACCAGCCGGCGGAAATCCGAGTCGCCGCTGAACAGCACCGCATGGTCGATCTTGTCCGCCAGTTCGAGCATGTCGATGGCCAGCTCGATATCCATATTGCCCTTCACCCGCCGCCGCCCGGTGGCGTCGGTGAATTCCTTCGCCGGCTTGGTGACGAGAGTATAGCCATTATACGCCAGCCAGTCGGTCAGCGGCTTGAGTGGGGAGTATTCTTCGGTCTCGACCACGGCGGAATAATAATAGGCGCGAATGACATGCGCCTTGCGCCGGAAGAATTCGAGCAGATTGCGGTAATCCACATCGAAGCCCAGATTGCGCGAGGCCGAATACAGATTGGCGCCGTCGATAAAAAGCGCCGTGCGCTCGGTGGGGAGAAAATTCATGTCGTTCAACCTTCCTTTATCCAAAATGCCACGGTGGGCGCCTGGGCGCCTGACGGCGCCATCCTAATCGAAATCGACCACACCGGGCTTTACTATCGTGTCCCGGGCGTGTTGCGAAAGAATGAAGTTGACGTGAGGGATTGTAAAGCGTTGTCGAGATCGCATCGTATGTTTTGGAGATTGCAATGATTCTAGTCGCCATCGGGGCTAACCTTCCCGGGCCGCGCGGCGAGGCGCCGCTGCTGGCCTGTCGCGCCGCCGCCGAGGCGCTGCGCGGCCTGCCGGGACTGCGTCTGGTCTCGCTTTCGCGCTGGTACGAAACCGCGCCGGTGCCGCCCTCCGGCCAGCCGAACTACGTCAACGGCATTGCCCGGCTCGAGGGCGCGGCCGACCCCGCATGGCTGCTCGCCCGCCTGCACGGGATCGAGCGCGCGGGCGGGCGGGTGCGCGGGGCGCCGAACGCCGCGCGCACGCTCGATCTCGACCTGATCGACATCGACGGCCTGCGCCGCGACGCGCCAGACCCGGTGCTGCCGCATCCGCGCGCGCACGAACGGGCGTTCGTGCTCCTCCCGCTCGCCGACGTGGCGCCCGGCTGGGTCCACCCGGCACTGGGCCGCACGGTGGCCGACCTGATCGCGTCCCTGTCGCCGCAGTCCATCCGCGCGCTCTGACGCAGCGAAATCAACGATCTGGCACGCGGACGCGATGCTGTGGTGCGGCAGAGTGCTTGCTCGCGCGCATCCGACCGCCTATCTAGAGCGATCCTAGCTATGGCCGCCCGTTCGAAGGGCTTGAGTGGAGTTCCTGCGCATGGCGCGCGTCACCGTCGAAGATTGCGTCCAAAAGATCCCGAACCGGTTCGAGCTGGTTTTGCTCGCCGCCCAGCGCGCGCGCAACCTCAGCCGGGGCGAGGAACTCACCGTCGATCGCGACAACGACAAGAACCCTGTCGTGGCCCTGCGCGAGATCGCCGATGAGACCATCGGCCTGGATCGGCTGGAAGCGGACCTGATGAAATCGCTCTCCCGCGCGCCGGAGCCGGAGCCGGCGGACGAGGAGGTGCTCGACCTCATCCCGACCGACCAGAACATCTTCGGCTTGCAGGACATCGCGGCCGAGGAAGAAGCACAGACCCTGCCGGTCGAGGCGGACGAGGCGCCCGAGGATCTCGAAGCCGCGATCGAGGCCGAATTGGGCGGCCGCCGCCGCTAGCCCCGCGCCATGACCGGCGGCGCATCCCATCCGTGGCGTGCCGCCGGGGCCCGGGCCCCAGACGGCACCGCCACGGGCGCCGCCAAACCCAATCCGCCGCCCCTGCCGCAGGCCGCCTCTCCGGTGGCTGGCCTTGCGGCGCGCGTGCGGACGTACGACCCCAAGGCCGATACCGGGCTGATCGAACAGGCCTACGCGGTGGCCGCCGAGGCGCATCGCGAGCAGAAGCGCGACAACGGCGACCCGTACATCACGCATCCGCTGGCCGTGGCCGAGATCCTGGCGGGCTACCGGCTCGACGTCGCCTCCATCGCCACCGCGCTGCTGCACGACACGGTGGAAGACACCGGGATCACGCTGCGCGACCTGGAACGCCAGTTCGGCCGCGAGATCGCCATGCTGGTCGATGGCGTCACCAAGCTGACCCGCCTGGAACTGAACTCCGACCGCACCAAGCAGGCGGAGAACTTCCGCAAGCTCGTGCTGGCCATGAGCCGCGACATCCGCGTGCTGCTGGTCAAGCTCGCCGACCGGCTGCACAACATGCGCACGCTGCACTTCGTCGAGCGCACCGATCGGCGCAAGCGTATCGCGCGCGAGACCATGGACATCTACGCCCCGCTGGCCGAGCGCATCGGCATGGAGGGGCTGAAGACCGAACTGCAAACCCTGTCGTTCGCCGAACTGGAGCCGGAGGCGTACGACACCATCGGCGCCCGGCTGAACTTCCTGCGCGGGCAGGGCGCCGACGTGATCGAGGAGGTCCGCCGCGACCTCGGCCGTGTCTGCCGCGAGGCCGGCGTGGAGGTGCTGGAAGTCACCGGGCGGGAGAAGTCGCCCTTCTCCATCTGGGAGAAGATGCAGCGCCGCAACGTGCAGTTCGAGCAACTGTCGGACATCATGGCGTTCCGCATCGTCGTGCCAACGCGCGAGGCGTGTTACGCCGCCCTCGGCGCGGTGCACGCCGCCTATCCGGTGATCGCCGGGCGCTTCAAGGACTACATCTCCACCCCGAAATCCAACGGCTACCAGAGCCTGCACACCGGCGTGACCCTGCGCGAGCCGCGCAACCAGAAGATCGAACTGCAAATCCGCACGCGCGAGATGCACGAGATCGCGGAAAACGGTGTCGCCGCGCACTGGACCTACAAGCAGCCCGATGGCTCGCCCAGCGAGGCGCAGCGGTTCCGCTGGGTGCAGGATCTGCTCGAAATCCTGGAAAACTCGACGCCGGACGAATTCATCGAGAACACAAGGCTCGAACTCTACCAAGACCAGGTGTTCTGCTTCACCCCCAAGGGTGAGCTCATCAAGCTGCCGCGCGGCGCGACCCCGGTGGACTTCGCCTATGCTGTCCACTCCCAGGTCGGCGACACCTGCGTCGGCGCCAAGGTGAACGGGCGGCTGATGCCGCTGCGCCACCAGTTGCAGAACGGCGATCAGGTCGAGATCATGACCTCGCGGGGCGGCACGCCGAGCCCGCAATGGGAACGCTTCGTCGTCACCGGCAAGGCGCGCGCGCGCATCCGCCGCTATGTGCAGCAGCAGCAGCGCCAGCAATTCCTCGATGCCGGCAAGTCGGCGCTGGCCAAGGCGTTCCGCCAGGAAGGCGTGGACGGGTCGGAAAAAATCCTCGAAGCCGCGGCGAAGGCGCTGAAATTGCCGGGCGTGCACGACCTGTACGCGGCGGTCGGCAACGGCAGCGTCGCCGCCAAGGACGTGGTGGTGGCCGCCTATCCGGAGCTGCGCCAGGCCCCGCGCGCGCCGCGCATGCTGCCGCCGATGCCCGCGCGCCCCGGCAACCGCCCGGCCGGCAGACCCTCCAACGACCTGCCGATCAGCGGCCTCGTGCCGGGCATGGAGATCCATTACGCCGGCTGCTGCCACCCGCTGCCCGGGGACCGCATCGTCGGCATCGTGGCGACGGGCAAGGGGGTGACGATCCACACTCAGGATTGCCCGACGCTGGCCAATTTCGCCGCCACCCCGGAGCGGTTCATCGATGTGGATTGGGAGCCCTCGGCCTTCGTCGCGACCCTCGTCAAGGGCGAGGGCTATACCGGCCGGCTCGGCGTGATCGTCGAGAACGCGCCATCCGCGCTCGCCACCATCACCAACGCCATCGCCAAGCAGGACGGCTCGGTGGCCAATCTGCGCGTGGCCAACCGGCAGGCGGATTTCTTCGAGGTGATGGTCGATGTCGAGGTGCGCGACGTGCGCCATCTCGGCACCGTGATCGCCGGCCTGCGCGCCTCCGCCGGGGTGCATCAGGTGGAGCGCGCGCGCGGATGATGCCTCGCGGCCACAACCGGCGCCCGGAAACCCCATGATCCTCGGCCTCGGCTCGGACATCTGCGACATCCGCCGCATCGAGCAGGCGATGGCGCGGTTCGGCGACAAGTTTTTGGCCCGCGTGTTCACCGAGACCGAGCGCGCCAAGGCGGATCGCCGCAGCGGGGAGAACCGCTCCGGCACCTATGCCAAGCGATTCGCAGCCAAGGAGGCGTGCGCCAAGGCGCTCGGCACCGGCTTCAATCGCGGCGTGTTCATGTCCGATCTCGGAGTTGTGAACCTGCCCGGCGGCCAGCCCACCCTGCACCTGACCGGCGGCGCCGCGGCACGTCTGGCCGCCATCACGCCCCCCGGCTGCCTGGCCCGCGTGGATTTGACGATGACCGACGAGTATCCTTACGCCTACGCGCAGGTCATCATTTCGGCGGTGCCGGCCGATCCCGCCCGCCTTGCTTGACAGCGCCCGACCCGGTGCGCTTCATCCGCTCCAATCCCGGAGATAAACCGCCGATGGCCACCCCGTTCATCGCTTGCCGCACCTGATGTCCCAGCCCAGCATGGCCAAACGCAAATCGGGCGGCATCGTGGAGACGATCAAGACGGTCGTGTATGCCATGCTGATCGCGATCGGCATCCGCACCGTGGCGTTCGAGCCGTTCAACATTCCGTCGGGCTCGATGATCCCGACTCTGCTCGTTGGCGACTATCTGTTCGTCTCGAAATACAGCTACGGCTATTCGCGCTTCTCGCTGCCGCTGTCGCCGCCGCTGTTCTCCGGCCGCATCCTGGGCCACCCGCCCGTGCGCGGCGATGTCGCGGTGTTCAAGCTGCCGCGCGACACCTCGGTGGACTACATCAAGCGCATCATCGGCCTGCCCGGCGACCGCATCCAGATGATCCACGGCCAGTTGTTCATCAACGGCACGCAGGTGCAGCGCGACCCCATCGGTGACTACGTGGCCGACGGCGACGGGCCGAAGATGCTGCTGAAGGAATACATCGAAACCCTGCCCGGCGGGCGCAAGCACGACATCCTGAAGGCGTCGGACGATCAGCCGCTGGACAACACCCAGGAATACAAGGTGCCGGACGGCTACGTGTTCGCGATGGGCGACAATCGCGACAACAGCCTGGACAGCCGGGTGCAGAACGCCGTCGGCTTCATTCCGCTGGAAAACCTCGTCGGCCGCGCCGAGTTCATCTTCTTCTCGGTCGATGCGACCGCCCCCTGGTGGGAGGTGTGGGAGTGGCCGTTCGAAATCCGCTGGACGCGCCTGTTCTCGGGGATCACCTGAGCGCCGCGCCGCCGCCGCCGGCGGAAGCGATCCTCGGCCACAGGTTCCAGCGCCCGGAGCTGCTGCGCGAGGCACTGACGCATCGCTCCGCCGTCTCCGGACCGCGCCTGGGGCGCGGCCGCACCGGCCCCTCGACCGGCGCCGGTTCGAACGAGCGGCTGGAGTTCATCGGCGACCGCGTGCTCGGCCTGCTGATCGCCGAATGGCTCGCCGAGCGGTTCCCGCACGAGCAGGAGGGGGCGCTCGGCCCCCGCCTCGCGCATCTGGTCTCGCAACCGACCATCGCCGCCATCGCCGAGCGGCTCGGCATGCCCGCCGTGCTCGCGGTGGCACCGGGTGAGGCGCGGGCCGGCGTGCGGCGGCTGGCGACCGTGCTCGCGGACGCGACCGAGGCGATGATCGGCGCGCTGTATCTCGACGGCGGCCTAGACCCCGCGCGCGCCTTCGTCCGCCGCGCGTGGGAGGAGGCGATGGGCACGCACGCCGCCCCGCCCAAGGACGCCAAGACATCGTTGCAGGAATGGCTGTTGGGCCGTGGCATGAAGCTGCCGACATATGAACTGGTGTCCCGCGAGGGGCCGCCGCACGATCCGGTGTTCGTGATCGCCGTGGAGGCCGCGGGCGCGCGCGGCGAGGGCAAGGCGGGGAGCAAACGCATGGCCGAACGACTGGCGGCCGAGGATCTGCTCGGGAAACTCGGCGCATGAGCACGCGGTGCGGCTTTGCCGCCATCGTCGGCGCGCCCAACGCGGGCAAATCGACCCTGCTGAACCGCATGACCGGCGCGAAACTGTCGATCGTCTCGCCCAAGGCGCAGACCACGCGCTTCCGCGTGCTCGGCATCCTGATGCGCGGCGAAAGCCAGATTCTGCTGGTCGATACCCCTGGCATCTTCAAGCCGCGCCGCAAGCTCGACCGCGCCATGGTGGCCGCCGCCTGGACCGGCGCGCAGGATGCCGACCTCGTGCTGTTGCTGGTCGATGCCAAGGCGGGCCTGACGCCGCAAGTGGCCGATATCGCGGCAAAACTCGGCGAGCGGGGCGGAAAAATCTGGCTCGTGTTCAACAAGGTCGATCTGGTCGAGCCGCAACATCTGCTGCCGCTGATCGCCGAGCTGACCAAGCGCGCCAGCTTCACGGAAACCTTCATGGTCTCCGCCTCCACCGGCGAGGGGCTGAGCGAGCTGATGGACCACCTCGCGGCCGCGATGCCGGAGGGGCCGCACCTGTATCCGGCCGACGACCTCACCGACCTGCCGGACCGGCTGCTCGCGGCGGAGATCGTGCGCGAGCAGATTTTCCTGCAAATTCAGGAAGAAGTGCCGTACGCCACCACCGTCGAGACGGAGACCTTCCAGGAGCGCAAGGACGGCTCGGTGCGCATCGAGGCCACCATCTATGTCGGGCGCGCCAACCATAAGGCGATCCTGATCGGCGCCGGCGGCGCGCGCATCCGGGAGATCGGCGCCAAGGCGCGGGCCGACCTGACGCGGCTGCTGGACCGGCCGGTGCACCTGTTCCTCAATGTGAAGGAACGCGCCGGCTGGGACGAGGAGGGCGCCCGCCTGCGCGCCATCGGCCTGGAGGACCCGCCGGCATGACCGAGATCGCGACCAAACCGACGGGCGAGCCGGTGATCCGCACCATCGCCATGCCCGCCGACACGAACCCGAACGGCGACATTTTCGGCGGCTGGCTGATGGCGCAGATGGATCTTGCCGGCGGCTCGGCCGCCCGCCGCCGCGCCGGCGGCCGCGTCGCCACCGTCGCGGTGGACTCGATGGCGTTCCATCACCCGGTCAAGGTCGGCGATGAGGTCAGCATCTACGCGACGATTCTGGGCGTCGGCCGCACGTCGATCCGTATTTTCATCGAGGCATGGCGGCGCGGGCGCGACGAGGCGATGAACAAGGTCACCTCGGCCACTTTCGTCATGGTCGCCATCGGCGACGACGGCCGCCCGCGCCCGGTGCCGCCCGCATGAGGGAACCGGATTGGCTTGCCTGGGCGCGGGAAGTCCAGGCGATCGCGCAGGTCGGGCTGACCTTCTGCCAGGAGCCGTACGACCGGGAACGCTACGAGGCGCTGCGGGCGCTGGCCGCGCGCGCGATGGCGGCGGCGGGCGGGGCGGATCTGTCGATGGTCGCCGGGCTGTTCGCGGCGCAGGAAGGCTACGCCACGCCGAAAGTCGATGTGCGCGGCGCGGCCTTCGACGCCGAGGGCCGCATCCTGCTGGTGCGCGAGGCGCAGGACCGGGGGCGCTGGACGCTGCCGGGCGGCTGGGGCGATGTGAACCTGACCCCGGCGGAGAACGTCGCCAAGGAAGTCTTTGAGGAATCGGGTTTCATCGTGCGGGTGAACAAGCTCGCCTCCGTGTGGGACCGCACCCGCCAGGGCCACGGCCCCAAGGCGTTCTCGTGCTACAAGCTGTTCTTCGTCTGCGAGATCACCGGCGGCGAAGCCGCTACCAGCCTGGAGACGACCGAGGTCGGGTTCTTCGCCGAGGACGCGCTGCCGCACGATCTGTCCACCGAGCGCGTCGTCCGCGCCCAGTTGCACCGCATGTTCGCCCACGCCCGGAACCCGTCGCTTCCGACCGAGTTCGACTGAGGCGGCGCGGCCCGCTTGCCGACGCGCCGGATAGATTGCGCGGCGATATGCGTTGTGTTACCGAATCGTCAGAATGCGGATGCATGGCAACGTATGACAAGGATCGGTACGATGCGGCGGCTTCTGATCTGGCTCGGCTTGTTGTTGATCGCGGGCGCGAGCCCGGCCTACGCGGTTCCGTCGCCCGATACGACCTACTATTTCTCCGGCTTGTGCTCGGACTGCTCGGGCACGGCGCAGGCGGCGTTGGTGTTGCAGAACTACACGTTCGGAAGCACGATCACGCAGAGCAACTTCGTGTCGTTCACCTATGACGGCACCAACCTGATACCGGGCCCCGTTGTCGTCACGGCCGCCGATTTGTTCACATCCTCCGTCAATGGCCAGATGACCACGCCCTATCCGGGGCCGCAGTTTTTCACGTTCGCCTCGACCGTGAATGGGAGCAACTTCTCGTTCGACAGTTCGGTAGGCGGCTACTGGTGCGTCGGCAATTTGTGCCTCTCCGATACCGGCATGACGAACTCCTGGTCCAGCACCCCGCCCGCCGTACCGGAACCGGCGAGCGCCGCGCTGATGGGCGGGGCTTTGTTGGGCCTCGGGCTGCTGCGCCGCCGCGCTCGCTGACGCGCCGATCCCCCTCCCGTGATCGGGAGGGGGCTTCGTTGCCCGTTTACGCCGCCTGCCGCATCGCCATGCCGCGATACACCGCCGTCTCGAAATCCACGTAGCCGATGAACGAGGTGGGGTCGGCGAACGGCAGGATCTGCGTCGCCCAGAACCCGCCGATTCCGTTCTTGCGGTCGATCCAGTAGAACAGGTTGGCCAGCCCCGCCCAGCCGAGCGCGCCGGCCGGCCGGCCGGTGGGAAATGGCTCGTCGTTGACCATGAAGCTCAGCGCCCAGGATTTCGACACGCCGGGGAAGAACTCCGCGTCGTTCGACAGGCTGGGGATGACGCCCGGCAGCATCTTGATCTTCTTGTCGCCGAGGCCGTTCTTCTCGGCCATCAGCACGGTTTGCGGCTTCAGCACCCGGCCGTGTTCGCCCATGCCGTCGTTCAGCCACATGCGGATGAACCGGCAATAATCCCCCACCGTCGCGTACAGCCCGTGCCCGCCCATGTGGATGTCCGGCTTCTGCGGCAATTCCAGATCGGGCAGCGGCGTCAGGCTGCCGTCCGCCTCGCGCTGGTGGATGCGGGCGAGGCGGGCGCGCATCGCGGGCGTCATGGTGAACGCGGTGTCCGCCATGCCGAGCGGGGCGAAGATGCGCTCCTGCATCACCTCGCCCAGCCGCTTGCCGGCGATGGCCTCGATCACCTGTCCGGCCCAGTCCATGTTCGAGCCGTATTCCCACCGCTCGCCGGGGTCGAACAGCAGCGGCGTCGTCAGTGCCGCTTTTGATGCGGTGATGACGCTCGGCTGGCCGTGCTGTTGCGCCAGCCGGTTGTAGGTTTCGTTGAAGAAATCGTAGCCGAAGCCCGCGGTGTGCAGCAGCAGCATGCGCGTGGTGATGTCGCGCTTCGGCGCGCGCAGCTTCGGCTTGCCCGCGTCGTCGAAGCCCTCGATCACCTGCAACTTGCCGATGTCCGGCACGTAGGTCTTGGCCGGCGCGTCCAGATCGAGCTTGCCGTCCTCCATCAGTTGCAAGGCCGCCGTGCCGGTGATGGCCTTGGTGGTGGAGAAGATCGCGAACACGCTGTCCGTGGTCATCGCGGCGGCCTGGCCGAGCATCCGCTCGCCGGCGGCGCCCTCGTAGATGTTCGCCTTGCGGTCGGTCGCCATCGCCACCACGCCCGGCACGCGCGGGCGGCCCGAGGTGACGCGGTGCAGAATGGCGTCGGCTGCGCTCTTGAGATTTTGGCTCATGTTTACCTCCCGGTGGGCCGGCCATGACTGGCCGGCCGCCTTACAGGTAGGTGCCGCGCGCCGGGGGAGAATAGCGACGAACGTCGAAGCCGGCTCAGGTGAGCCGTTTGTTGGCGTGGGCGGCCAAAGCCTCCGCGAATCGCGCGGGCGACCAATCTTCCGCGAGAGCATGCGCCATCAGCGCGGCCTGCGTCAGCGGCACCAGTCCGCCGAGCGGCGGGTCGCGGTCGAGGTTGGTGGGGAACGAATACCCCTCGGCGCAGGCGCCGATGGCCGCCTCGGTCTGGGCCTGCGTCAGCCGGCCGCTGGCGCGCAGGCGTTGCAGCGTGGGGAACAGGGCGGCGCTCATCCGCGCGCGGTCCACGCTCTCCATCGCCCGCCCGAAGGCGGACGACACCTGCAACAGATTGGCCATGCGCCGCACATCGGCCGAGCGGTTATGGCCCGCGGCATGGAACAGCGCCGGGTTGAAGAACACGCCGTCGCCCTTCTCCAGTGGCAGTTGCACATGGTGGGTGGCGAAGAATTCCCGGAAGTCCGGGCGGGTGAAGGCCAGGTAGCCTGGCGCGTAGGTCTGCGAATACGGCAGGTACAGCGTTGGCCCGGTCTCCAGCGGCATGTCGCAATGCGCGACCGCGCCTTGCAGCGTCAGCGCCGGAGAGAGCAGATGGGCGTGCGCCGGGAATCGCGCGGCATCGGCGGCGCTCTGGAAGCCCAGATGGTAGTCGCGGTGCGCCGACTGCGCCTCGCCACCCGGATTCACCACGTTGACCTGCGATGTCACCTGATAGGCGGGGCCAAGCCATGCCTCGCTGACGGCGGCCAGGGTTTCGTTGGCGTAATAGGCCGCGAAGATCCCAGGCTCGCGCAGGCAGAGTTTTTCCAGCGCGTTCCACACCCGGTCGTTCGCGCCCGGCTTGGCGAAATGGTCGCCCCCGCCGGTGCTGGCCGCGCGCTCCTCGGCGATCAGCGCGCGGAACACGCCCGAGGCAGCGTCGAGCACCGCATGGTCGGGGAACATGCGGCGCAGCACGACG
>JAKBCB010000075.1 GCA_021808185.1 Pseudomonadota bacterium | reverse complement strand
GCGCTACACCGACACCCGCCTCGTACTCGCGGGCGACGCGGCGCACGGGATGCACCCGATCGCGGGCCAGGGGCTGAACGCCGGGCTGCTCGACGTGGCCGAACTCTCCCGCCTCGTGATCGCCGCCGTCGAGGCGGGCGAGGACCCGGGCGGGGTGGAGGTGCTGCGCCGCTACCAGGCGGCGCGGCGGCCGGCGAACCTCGCGATGATCGCGGCGACGGACACGCTGGACCGGCTGTTCAGCAGCAACAGCCGCGTGCTGCGCGCGGCGCGCGACGTGGGGATCGCCGCCGTGCACCGGATGCCGGCGCTGAAGCGGATGTTCATCCGGCAGGCAATGGGGGCGGCTTAGTCGAAGCAAAGGCCAGGGGCCGGAAGGCCCCTGCACCCCATTCTTTCAGTGCCACGCGTCCGGCACCGCCGCCTTCTTCTTGGCGATGAATTCGCGCAGGGCTTCGTCGGTGCCCGGATCCATCGGCGGCGGCTGGTACTCCGCCAGCACGCGGCGCCATTTCTTCGCGGCGCGCGCGACGATGTCGAGCGAGCCTTCGTCGGACCATTGTTCGTACGAGTTGTTGTCCGAAAGTTCGAAGTCGTAGAAGGCGGTTTCGTAGTTGCGCATGGTGTGCGCGCTGCCGAGGAAATGCTTGCCCGGCCCGACTTCGTGAAAGGCGTCGAGCCCGAACGCGTTGTCGTCGAGCGGCATGCCACCCGCGAGCACATGGAAGGCACCCAGCTGGTCCACGTCCATGACGAATTTCTCGTAGTTCATCGCCAGCGCCCCCTCGGCCCAGCCGGCGGAATGCAGGATGAAATTGGCGCCGCACAGGAACGCCGGCCACATCGAATTCGCACTTTCGTAGGCAGCCTGCGCGTCGGGGATTTTCGAGGCGCACAAATTGCCGCCGCAGCGCAGCGGCACGCCGAGGCGGCGGGCCAACTGGCCGATGGCGAAATACGCCAGCGCCGGTTCCGGCGTGCCAAATGTCGGAGCACCCGACTTCAACGACATCGATGACAGGAAATTGCCGAGGATCGCGGGCGCGCCCGGCCGCTCCAGCTGCGCCAGCGCCACGCACACCATGGCCTCGGCAAAGCATTGCGCGAGGGCACCCGCCGTCGTCACCGGCCCCATCGCGCCACCGAGGATGAACGGCACGCAGACCGGCGCCTGATTGGCGGCGGCATAGGTGCGGATCACGCGGCTTGCCTCGCCATCGAGCACGAGCGGCGAATTGACGTTGACGTTGCCGAGAATGACGCAGTTCTGATCGACGAACTCGGCACCGAACAGCACGCGGCACAGCTCGATGGAATCGGCCGCGCGCGCGGCGGTGGTGACGGAGCCCATGAAGGCTTTGTCCGAAAGCCGCATGTGCGCGTACACCATGTCCAGATGCCGCTTGTTCACCGGCACGTCCACCGGCTCGCACACCGTCCCGCCCGAGTGATGCAGATAGGGCGTGGAATACGCCAGCTTCACGAAATTCTCGAAATCGGCCAGCGTGCCGTAGCGGCGCCCGCGCTCGGCGTCGGTCACGAAGGGCGAGCCGTAGGCCGGGGAGAACACCGTCGCGTCGCCGCCGATGCGCACGGTGCGCGCGGGGTTGCGGGCGTGTTGCAGAAATTCGCGCGGGGCGCTGGCCTGGATGATGGCGCGGACGAGACCCTTGGGAAAGCGCAGCCGGAACCCGTCCACCTCGGCGCCGGCCGCCTTGAACAGCGCGATGGCCCGGTCGTCGCCGCGAATCTCGAACCCGACTTCCTCAAGGATCGCGTCGGCCCGGTCCTCGATGCGCGCGAGGCCTTCCTCGGAGACGAGGTCGTAGGTCGGGATGCGGCGGGTGATGTAGGCGGGGGCGGCCGGGGGCAGCCGGCCGCGCTGCCGCGCCTCCCGCCCGCCGCCGCGTGTGCGCCGATGTTCGGTGTCGCTCTCGCTGGCCATGGCGATCCCTCCGCGTTTGGCATGAGTTTGCCGCGAGGCATGCCCGCCGAAAACCGCAGAAATGGGCCATGAATGCATGAGTTTGTCTCATGCATTCATGGGTCAGGGCTGCAAGTGGCGGGTCTTCATCCCCAGCATGTCGGCGACGATCTGGCGGTGGCAATGCGTGTGGTCGCGCTCGAAGCACAGCAGGCACGCGGGCGCGTGCGCGGCGATGTCGGCGGCGCGCGCCAGGTCCATCTGGGCCTCGGGTTCCTGCATGTGCGCGCGAAAAATGCGGTGCATGGCGCCGACATCGCCGTGCCGCACCGCGTCCCGCCCGGCCTTGGGCGTGCCGAGGCCCTTGAGGTGGGTGTAGTGGATTCCCGCCGCCTCCAGCGTGCCGCTGAGCAGGCGTTTCGAGAAGCCGGGCTTGCGGCTTTGCGGCACGGCGCGGATGTCGAGCAGATGCGTCACACCGGCCGCGCGCAGCGACGCCACGACCTCATCGACAATGCTGCCCTCGTAGCCGATGGTAAACAGCTCGTCCGCGGCCATCGCGCGTCACCCCGCCTTCATCCAATCGTCGATCAAATGACGGGCAATGCTGTCCGGCGGCGGGACGGTGAAGCCCAGGGCCTCGCGGTTGCGGATGTCCTCGCGGGTGAACCAGCGGGCATCGACCAGTTCGGCGGAGTCGATGACAATCTCCTCGCCCAGCGCCTCGGCATAGAAACCGAGCATGATCGAGGCCGGGAAGGGCCAGGGCTGGCTGGAATGGTATTGCACGCGCGTCACGCGCACGCCGGCTTCCTCGAACACCTCGCGGGCGACGGCTTCCTCCAGGCTCTCGCCGGGTTCGACGAAGCCGGCCAGGGTGGAATACATGTTCGCCAGCGGAAACCGCGCCGAATGCCCCAGCAGCGCGCGGTCGCCGCGATGCACCAGCATGATGACGGCGGGGTCGGTGCGCGGGAAATTGTCCGCCCCGCAAGCCGGGTTCACACAGTGCATCACATGGCCGGCGCTGCGCGCCTCGCAGGACGAACCGCAGACGCCGCAGAACCCGTGCTTGGTCCGCCAGTGCATCAGCGCGCGGGCATGGGCGAGGATGGAGGCGTCATCGTTGGCAAGCTTGCCGCGCACCGCGCGCAGATCGGTGAACGAAAATCCGCTGTCCGGCAGCAGCGGCAGCGGGTCTTCGGCCGTGCTGACATCGACGCCGAACACCGCCGTCTCCCCCAGCAGGCCGAGGAAGGCCCAGGGGCCGCCCTCCATCCGCACCGCCTCGGCGGCCTCGCCGGTCAGGAACACCGCCTGCGGCGAGCCCGCATCGACGCCCTGCATCAGGTTTTTCGCGCGCCAGACCGGCGCCCACAGCGTCGCGGGGTCGGCCAGGCTGGCCGCGATCCAGGCCGGGTCGTCGCGGCGGGCGGCGGCGCGGTCCAGCGGGCTGCCGGCATAGCTGTTCGGGCGGGTGGCAAGGATCAGGGTCATGCGCGGCCTCTCCCCGGGGCCGTCCGACCCTGCCACGCGGCGGGCGTGAGCGGCAACCTTGCGGGGCGGCGCGACAGAGGGCATATGTTCGCGCGGGAGGTCGGCGGCGGACGGGCGCCTCGCCAACCCGGTCAGGTCCGGAAGGAAGCAGCCGCAACGAGTTTCCGCTCGGGTCGTTTGTTCGGCCTCCCACCTTCGGATCACGCATGTCCGGCCTGTTCGAGGAAGACGCGCCAGCACCGCCGCCCGTCCCCGAGGGGCCGGGCCTGTTCGGCGACACCCCCCCGCCGGCGGCGGCTGCCACGCCCTATCGGGTGCTGGCCCGGAAATACCGCCCGACGAATTTCGAAAACCTGATCGGCCAGGAAGCGATGGTGCGCACGCTGCGCAACGCCTTCTCGCTGAACCGGGTGGCGCACGCCTTCATGCTCACGGGGGTGCGCGGCGTCGGCAAAACCACCACCGCGCGCATCATCGCCCGCGCGTTGAACTGTATCGGCCCCGACGGCCAGGGCGGCCCGACGGCGGACCCGTGCGGCGTGTGCCCGAACTGTGTCGCGATCCTCGCCGACCGCCACCCGGACGTGCAGGAGATGGACGCCGCCTCGCGCACCGGCGTGGACGACGTGCGCGAGATCATCGAGGCGACGCGCTTCCGCCCCATGCAGGCGCGGACGAAAGTGTTCGTGGTGGACGAGGTCCACATGCTCTCGCGCAACGCGTTCAACGCGCTGCTCAAGACGCTGGAGGAACCGCCGCCGCACGTCACCTTCGTCTTTGCCACCACCGAATTGCGCAAGGTGCCGGTGACGGTGCTCTCGCGCTGCCAGCGTTTCGATCTGCGCCGCGTCTCCATCGCCGAGTTGTCCGCGCATTTCGCGCGGCTGGCGGAGAAGGAAGGCGTACCCGTCGCCCCGGAGGCACTGGCGCTGATCGCGCGCGCGGCGGACGGCTCGGTGCGGGACGGACTATCCCTGCTGGATCAGGCCATCGCCCAGGCCGAGCCGGGGCAGACCATTCTGGCCGAAGCCGTCGCCGACATGCTCGGCCTGGCGGATCGCGATTCCGTTTTCGACCTGTTCGAAGCGGTCATGTCCGGAAAACCGGCGGCGGCACTGGCGCTGACCGACCGGGCGCATGAGCGTGGCGCCGATCTCGGCGTGCTGCTCCAGGATCTGCTGGATCTGGTGCACACCGTCACGCGCCTGAAATCCGTGCCCGCGCTGCGGGAGAGTGCCGAATTGCCGGAAGCCGAACGCATGCGCGGCGGCGCGTTCGCCGACCGTCTTTCGCTCGCGGCGCTTGGCCGGGCGTGGCAGATGCTGCTGAAGGGCATCGGCGAGGTGGAACAGGCGCCGGACCGGCGGGCGGCGGCGGAAATGGTGCTGATCCGGCTCTGCTACGTCGCCGACCTGCCGCCCCCGGGCGATCTGGTGCGCCGCCTGACCGAGGGGGGGATCACCGGGGCAGGCGCGCCGGCGCCCTCCGGCGGGGGGGGCGGCGCGCGCGCGGTGGCCAACGGCGCGCCGGCCTACGCGGCGGCCCCCGCCATCGCGGCGGCGCCCACGTTCAGAAGCTACCGCGAGGTGGCGGCCATGGTGGCAACCCGGCGGGAGGCGACGCTGCACGCGCATCTGGTGCATTCGGTGCACCTCGTCCGCTTCGCGCCCCCGGTGATCGAGCTGCGCCCCGAACCGGAAGCCCCGCGCGACCTCGCCGCCCGCCTCGCCGCCGTGCTGGGCGAGGCGACCGGAACGCGCTGGACCATCGCGCTGTCCACCGCCGCCGGTGAGCCCACGCTCGCCGACCAGGGCGAGGCCGCCGACGCCGCCCGCCGCTCCGCCGCCGCCGAGCACCCGCTGGTGCAGGCGATCCTGGCGGCGTTCCCCGGCGCGCGCATCGAGGCGGTGCGCGACGACAGCGCGGATGCGTATGGCCTGCCGGCGCAGGCGGCGGACGCTCCGCCCGAGGACGGCCCGGATTTCGCCCCGCCCGACGCGGAGTTCGCCGAGGGGCCACCAGAGGACTGGGACGCGGGCTGACCGCCGCGGTCCCCTGCGAGTAGGCTTTCCTTCATCGGTTCGTTGCACTCTGCGGCCCTTGTATAAAAGAGGCACGACAGATGCTGCTGGCCAAGGTGATACGCGCCACGACAGGCTCGATCGGCGCACGCCTGCAATGGGCGACTATTGCCGCTGTCCTTGCGGTCGGGTTGCTGCTGACGACGGTCTATTCCGTCGAGAGCCGCCGCATCGAGGACGCCAGGATCGACCTGCTGCGCTCGCTCACCGATGCCGCTGCCGGGATCGCCACGACCTACGAAGCACGTGCCCGCGACGGCCGCATGCCCGAGGAAGCCGCGAAAGCGGCGGCGGCCACGGCAATCGGGGCGATCCGCTACCTCGGCGAGAACTATGTCTGGATCAACGACATGCAGGTCCGCATCGTGATGCATCCGATCAAGCCGACACTGAATGGCACGGATGGCGCGCTCATCAAGGATCCGAACGGCAAGGCGCTGTTCGCGGTGGCGACCGAGACGGTACGGGCGCGGGGCGAAGGTGTGGTGGATTACCTTTGGCCGCGCCCGGGTTCGGACGCGCCGGTGCCCAAGCTGTCCTATGTGCGCGGCTTCCAGCCCTGGGGCTGGGTGATCGGCACCGGCGTGTACGTCGATGATATCTCCGCCGCGCGTCAGCGCATGGCCTGGGAACTGGCAGGCCTCGGGATCGGCGCCGGCCTGCTGGTCGGCGTGGTGATCTGGTGGCTGGGCCGGGGGGTGGCGCGCCCGCTGCGCGGGCTGACCGGGGCCACCGAACGGCTGGCCGGCGGCGATCTCGGCGTCGGCATCGCGGGCGCGGGGCGGCACGACGAACTCGGCAGCCTCGCGCGCGCACTGGAGATCCTGAAGGCCAATTCCGCCGAGCGGGTGCGGCTGGAGCACCTCGCCCACACCGAGCGCGCGGCCAAGGACCGGCGGCAGGCGGCAATGGACCGGCTGACGCAGGATTTCGGCGAAGTGATCTCAGGCGTGCTGTCGCGCCTGACCGACGCCGCGCGGACCATGAGCCAGACCGCGCGCGGCATGGCCCGCGACACCGAGCGCACCCTGGGCAGCGCCACCGAGACGGCGCAAGGCTCGGCCGAGTCCTCGCGCGATCTCTCCACGGTGGCCGCCGCCACCACCGAACTGTCGAGCAGCGTCGATGAAATCGCGCGGCAAGTGGCGCACGCCTCCGCCGCCACCCGCGAGGCCGTGGCGCGCGCGACGGAGACAGACACCACATTCCTGACGCTGTCCAAGCTCGCCGAGCGCATCGGCGATGTCGGCCATGCCATTTCCACCATCGCGGGGCAGACCAATCTGCTGGCGCTGAACGCGACCATCGAGGCGGCGCGCGCCGGCGAGGCCGGCAAGGGCTTCGCCGTCGTCGCCAACGAGGTCAAGGCGCTGGCGGCGCAGACCACGCGCGCCACCGCCGAGATCGGCGAGCAGGTGAGCGGCATTCGCACCGCGACCGAGCACACCGCCACCGCCATCCGCGAAGTGGGCGCGGCGATTGGCCGGATGGACGCGGTATCGGCCGCGATCGCGGCGGCCATCGAGGAACAGGGGGCGGCGACACGGGAAATCGCCGTGAACGTGCAGGCGGTCGCGGCGACCGGCGAGCGCACCGCCAGCGCCATGGCCGAGATGGTGGAGATCGCGGGCAGCACCGGCACAATGAGCCGGACCGTGCTGAGCGCGTCCGACGACATCGCCAATGTCGCCGATGTGCTGCTCGCCGAGGTGGGCGGGTTCCTGCGCACGATGCAATGCGGCGAGGACGAGCGGCGACGCTACGTGCGGCTGCCCGGCCACGACGCGCCGGCCACGCTGGCCCTGGCCGGCAGTGTCGCGCACCCGGCCGCCGTGCAGGACATATCGCGCGGCGGCGCCGCCCTGCGCACAGCCCTGCTCGCCACCGCTGGGGCGGAGGCAATCTTCGCGCTGCCCGGCTTGGCGCAGCCATTCCCCGCGCGCATCGTGCGCTGCGGCAACGGCGTGGTCGCGATCGCCTTCCGCCAGGACGAACGCACCCTTGCCGGCATCGACGCCGCGATCGAGGCCGTCACCGGGCGGGTACGGCTGGCTGCGGCGGCCTGACCACGCGGCGCCGCCCTTCCCTCCGTCACGCTTCTTGGGTATCCGGCACGGCATCTTGAGTGGCATGGTCGCCGCTGGCGCGCCCTGGCGGAGTGGGAGAACTGACGTGAAGAACATCGCCGGCCTGATGAAGCAGGCCAGTCAGATGCAGAAGAAGATGGAGGACATGCAGGCGGCGCTGGAAGCCGCCGAGATCGAGGGCGTCTCCGGCGCCGGCATGGTCCGCGTGGTCATCACCGGCAAGGGCGAGATGAAGTCGATCCGCATCGACCCCAAGCTCGCCGACCCCGCCGAGATGGAGATGCTGCAAGACCTCATCCTGGCCGCCAGCGCCGACGCGCGCCGCAAGATGGAGGCGACGGCGGCCGAGGAAATGCAGAAAGTCACCGGCGGGCTGAACCTGCCGCCGGGGATGAAGCTGCCGTTTTGATGGGGGCACGGGTTTTCTCCCGCTTCTTCCTCCCACAGAGGGAGAGTACTTAGCGGCATGGGCGGTCCCGAGGTCGAACGGCTGATCGCGCTGCTGGCGAAGCTGCCGGGCCTGGGGCCGCGCAGCGCGCGGCGGGCGGCGCTGAAGCTGTTGCAGCACCCGGAGGTGCGCATGGTGCCGCTGGCCAACGCCATGGCCGACGCCGCGCGCGCCGTGCGCACCTGCGCGCAATGCGGCAACCTCGACAGCGCCGATCCGTGCGGCATCTGCGCCGACCCACGGCGCGACCGCGCGCTGATCTGCGTCGTCGAGGGTGTGGGCGACCTGTGGGCGCTGGAGCGCTCGGGCGTGCATCGCGGGCTGTACCATGTGCTCGGCGGCACGCTCTCGGCCCTCGGCGGCACCGGGCCGGAGGATCTGTTGCTGTCGCCGCTGCTCGACCGCATCGCCGAGGGCGGGGTCAGCGAAGTGATCCTGGCGCTGGGTGCGACGGTCGATGGCGCGGCGACGGCGCATTGGCTGACCGAACGGCTGAAACCATCCGGTGTGGCGATCAGCCGCGTCGGCCAGGGCGTGCCGATCGGCGGCGCGCTGGAAGTGCTGGACGACGGCACGCTCGGCGCCGCGCTGCGCGGCAGGAGGCTGATCTGATGGCCAGCAACACCGCCGCCAGCAACACCGCCGCCAGCATCACCGCGCGGCTCGACCGGCTGCCCGAATCACGGCATCTCTGGGTGCTGGTGATGCTGCTCTCGGTCGGCGGCTGTTTCGAGCTCTACGACCTGCTGATGACCGCCTATGTCAGCCCCGGCCTGTTCCGCGACGGCATCTTCCTGCAAGGCGCGAAGGGCATGTTCGGGCTGACCGATCAGGCGGCCTTCGCGTCCATCACCTTCGCCGGCCTGTTCGTCGGCACCATCGGCTTCGGCTACGTGGCGGACCGCTATGGCCGCCGCGCCATCTTCACCTACTCGCTGCTCTGGTATTCCGCCGCGACCCTGGTGATGGCCACGCGCGAAAGCGCGCTATGGCTCGACATCTGGCGCTTCATTGCCGGCATCGGCATCGGCGTCGAGCTGGTCACCATCGACAGCTACATCGCCGAGCTGGTGCCGAAGGGCATGCGGGGCCGGGCGTTCACCCTCAATCAGGCGATCCAGTTCTGCTCGGTTCCGATCGCGGCCCTGCTGGGCTGGCTGCTGGTGCCGCACGACCCGCTCGATATCTCTGGCTGGCGCTTCGTGGCGGCGTTTCCGGCGCTGGCCGCCATCGTGGTGTGGTTCATCCGCCGCGCCGTGCCGGAAAGCCCGCGCTGGCTCGCGGCCCACGGCCGCACCGCCGAGGCCGAGCGCATCACCGCCTGGATCGAGGCGCGCGTGGCGGCCGACACCGGCCGCACACTGCCGGCCCCCGGCCCGGCCGCGCGGGAGGAAGGCGGACAGGCCCGCTTCGTCGAAATCTGGCGCCCGCCCTATCGGCGACGGACCATCATGCTGATCGTGTTCAACATCTGTCAGGCGATCGGCTTCTACGGCTTCGGCAACTGGGTGCCGGCGCTGTTGTCGGCCCGGGGCTCGGGCTTCACCAAGAGCCTGCAATATTCCTTCATCATCGCGCTCGCGAGCCCCAGTGTGCCGCTGCTGTTCCTGTTCTTCGCCGACAAGGTGGAGCGCAAATGGCAGATCGTGGCCGCCGCCTGTGGTACCGCCGCCTTCGGAATGTTGTTCTCCCAGGCGGCAACCCCGGTCGAGATGATCGCCTGCGGCATCGGCATCACGGTGACGAACAACCTGCTGTCCTACGCCTATCACGCCTATCAGGCGGAACTGTTCCCCACCCGCGTGCGGGCGCGCGCGGTCGGCTTCGTCTATTCGTTCAGCCGGCTGTCCACCGTGTTCAACAGCTTCATGATCGCCTTCTTCCTGGAAGGCTTCGGTACGGTGGGCGTGTTCGCCTTCATCTCCAGCGCAATGCTGCTGGTGGTGATCTCGGTGGGCCTGTTCGGGCCGCGCACGCGCGGGCTGGCGCTGGAGGAGATTTCCCACTGAGCGGGCGCGCATGCCGAATGCGCGCGGCTGCCTGTCGGCTTTGTAACGGCCCGCCAAGTTGAAGGAACGACGCGCCGTGCCCCAATGAAGGGGGAAAGGCGCGCCCGCCCAACGATATGGAGAGAAGTCGTGCGCACTTATGCAACATTACTGGCGCTCACGGGGGCGCTCGGGCTCGGCGCCTGCGCGGTGCAGCCGCCGGAAGGGCCACGCGTGGCGGCGATGCCCGGCCCCGGCAAGACCTACGAGCAATTCCAGGCCGATAACATGCGCTGCCAGCAGGCGGGCGCGCAGGCGGCCGGGCCGCTGACCCCCGCCCAGGCGGCGACGCAAAGCGGGGTCGGCACCGCCGCCGCCGGCACCGCCCTGGGTGCTGCGGCGGGCGCCTTGATCGGCTCGACCGCGGGCGCGGTTGGCGCGGGGGCCGCGATCGGCGCGGGCGCGGGGCTGCTCGCGGGCTCGGCCGTGGGCGCCGGCAACGCGCAGCAATCCGCCGCGGCTTTGCAGCACGCCTACGATGTTGCCTACGTCCAGTGCATGAGCGCCGCGGGCGAGTCGGTGCCCAACATCGCCGCGCGCCCCGCCGGCTACCCGGCCGGTGCCTACCCGGCGTACAGCTACGCGCCACCGGCGTACGGCTACGCCTATCCGCCGCCCTATTACTATTACTACGGCCCGCCTGTGTTCATCGGCGGCGGCTGGGGCTGGGGCTGGCATCGCTGGCGTTAGGCCGCCGCGCGGGGCGGGCGAAGATGTCCGCTTTGTAACGTCCCGGCGGGCTGAGCGCGGCGGCGGACGCGTGCCCATATAGCGTGGACGGGCCTGATGCCGACCGATGGAGGATTGAGATGCGCAACGTCGCGACGTCGCTGACGGTTGCGGGGCTGCTCGGGCTGACCGGCTGCGTGGTGCAGCCGCCGCCTGGGCCAAGCTTTGCGGCGATGCCGGGTCCGGGGAAGACCTACGAGCAGTTCCTGGCCGACGACGCGCGCTGCCAACAGACAGCGGCGCAGGCCACCGGGCCCACGACCCCCGGGCAGGCCGCGACGCAGAGCGGTGTCGGCAGCGCCGTGGCCGGCACCGCGCTCGGGGCCGCGGCGGGAGCATTGATCGGATCGGCGGCGGGGGCGGTGGGCGCGGGGGCTGCGATCGGCGCCGGCGCCGGGCTGCTTGCCGGCAGCGCCATCGGGGCGGACGCGGCGCAGGCCTCGGCCGTCGGGATGCAGCGGAGGTACAACATCGTCTATGCCCAGTGCATGACCGGCGCCGGCGAGACGGTGCCGGCTGGGGTGGGCTCGGGCTATGGCGGCGGCTACGGATGGCCAGCATACGGCTACCCGGCCTACCCGTACCCGGTCTACGGCTACGGCTACGGCTACCCTGGCTATGGCTATTTCGGCTCGCCGTTCCTGTACGGGGGGGGCTTCTGGGGCGGGGGCTGGGGTGGCGGCTGGGGGGGCTGGCGTGGCGGATACGGCGGCTGGCGCGGCGGCTATGGCGGTTGGCACGGCGGATATGGCG
>JAKBCB010000074.1:1420-11569 GCA_021808185.1 Pseudomonadota bacterium | reverse complement strand
GGACGGCGCGGGCCACTGCCTCGTGGCGGAAACCACCGCGCGCAGCATCATGACGTTGTGGCAGGAGATCGTGGCCGCCCACGGTGCCGCGCGCGGCGATGCGATGCCGACGCCGATGCCGATGCCGATGCCCGCCGGGCCAAGGCCGGCCCCGGCGGCATTCCAGGCGCCCTACACGCTATCGGTGGCGCCGTACGAGATGGCGCCCGGGACCGCCCCCGAGCGGATGGAGCGCGACCCCGAAGCCTGAGGGACGCGGCACGCCGCGTCCGGCGGCCTACATCTCGGTCTCTCCGTCCGGCCCCCGGCCCTTCCTGGGCTCGGGGATCTCGGTCATCGTGGCTTCGGTCAGCAGCAGCACGCTCGCGACGGACACCGCGTTTTCGAGCGCGATGCGGACCACCTTGGTCGGGTCGATGATGCCGGCCTGCATGAGATCGACATACTGCTTGCGCGCGGCATCGAAGCCGATCGCGCCTTCGCTCGCCACCATGCGGGCAACCACGACACCGCCATCGACGGCGGAGTTCTCCGCGATCTGGCGGCTCGGCACTTCCAGCGCCCGGCGCAGGATCTGCACCCCGGTCCGCTCATCGCCCTCGGATCGCATCGCTTCCTGTTCGACCGCGTCGATGCAGCGCAGCAGGGCAAGGCCGCCGCCGGGCACGATCCCCTCGGCGACGGCCGCCTTGGTCGCGCTGATGGCGTCGTCCAGCGCTTCCTTCTTCGACTTCATCTCGGCTTCGGCCGGCGCGCCGACACGGATGACGGCAACGCCGCCGAGCAGCTTGGCCAGGCGTTCCCGCAGCTTCTCGCGGTCGTAATCGCTGGTCGTGGCGTCGATTTCGTGGCGGATCTGCTGCACTCTCGCGTCGATCTCGGCCCGGCTCCCGGCGCCCCCGATCAGCGTAGTGGTGTCCTTGCCGACCACCACGCGCGCGACCCGGCCCAGTGCATCCAGCCCGACGCTTTCGAGCTTGATGCCGAGATCCTCGGAGACGATGGTGCCGCCGGTCAGCGCCGCCATGTCCTGCAACATCGCCTTTCTGCGGTCCCCGAAGCCGGGTGCCTTGACGGCGCAGCACTTGAACGCCCCGCGCACCTGATTGACGATCAGCGTCGCGAGCGCCTCGCCCTCGACATCCTCGGCGATCACCAGCAACGGGCGGCCGGACTTCGCCACCAGATCGAGCAGCGGAATGAACTCCTGGAGCGCGCCGATCTTGCGATCCGACAGCAGGGCGTACGCGTCCTCCAGCACCGCCTCCAGCCTCTCCGCGTCGGTGATGAAGTAATGCGACAGGAACCCGCGATCGAACTGCATGCCCTCGACGACTTCGAGCGCCGTCTCGGTGGTCTTGGATTCCTCGACCGTGATCACGCCGTCGTTGCCGACCTTCTCGATGGCGTCGGCCACCAGCTCACCGATCGCCGCGTCGTTGTGGGCGGAGATGGCGGCGACCTGTGCCTTTTCCTTGCGGGTCTGCACAACGCGCGACAGGTTTCGCAGCTCCGCGACCGCGACCGAAGCCGCGCGGTCCAGGCCGCGCTTGAGGTCGATGGCGCTTGCGCCGGCCGCGACATTGCGCACCCCGTCTGCGAAAATCGCGTAGGCGAGCAGCGTCGCGGTGCTGGTGCCGTCGCCGACCACCTCGCCGGTCTTCTCGGCCGCTTGCCGCAACATCTGGGCGCCGAGGTTTTCCTCGCGGTCCTTGAGTTCGAGTTCCTTGGCGATGGTCACGCCGTCGTTGCACACGATGGGTGTGCCCCACTTTCTTTCGATCAGGACGGATTTCGATCGCGGGCCGAGCGTGACCCGGATGGCATCGGCGAGTTGGCTGGCACCGCGCAGGATCTTCTCGCGGGCCGCCGAACGGAACAGGAGTTGCTTGAAAGCCATTCTCGTCTTCTCCGTTGTGCCAACGTGCATGCGCGGGGGGCGCGCACATGGACCAAACACAGCAATCCGGGCAGGAGATGCGTCCGTCGTCGAAGCGGAGCGACCGCGAATTGCGTGTCGATCCCAGGTCGGGCGCACAGACCGCCACGGCGTCTGAAAATCGGAGACCAGCCAACTCGCCTGTGCTATGAATAATCGTTCCAGATACCTGCCGACATTGACGTGGATCAACTTGCCCAACGCCGCTACCGTTTAGCCTGCGGACCGGATGAAGGAGGCCGTCATGCCCGTGCGCAAAGTCGATCCCGAAAAAGCCATCCTGGAACGGGCGGAAAAGATGTGGCGCGACGACGGCAGGCCGGCCGGCCGCCTGAGCGAGTATCTTGAGCGGGCGCGGGAACTCCAGGCGATCATCGACAACCCGACCGCCGGCCAACTGCCGAACCCGATGGCCGTGCACCACGGGGAAATCGTTCCCGAACAACCCATCGAAGAGGCCGAATTGCAGGAGAATTTGGGCGAATTTCCGGGCCTGCTCACCGATCAGGGGGACCATCTCCAGGCGCCCATGACAAAGCGCAAGGCGCGGCGATCCGCCGACAAGGCATGAGGCGCCGGCAGGACGTGGCGCGAGAAGGGGATTTCATCATGACGCGTGTACCGGGCCGGCCCGCCCGCTGGGCGATCGTGGCCATGGGGATGATCGTGGCAAGCTGGGTCGGCGGCGCGGCCGCCGCGATGCCGTCGTGCCAGGGCACCTACGCCGCCACGCTGCTGCAACCACTGCCGGAGCGGATCATCGCCGGGCTGGACATCCACGACCTCTCGCCCGGCAACCAGAAGCTGGCGGACCGCTTCCTGAAAGGTCTCCACGACGCCGGCGTCGCGACCGGACCGCAGCCCAACGTGCTGCTCCATGTCTCAAGCAGCGTGCTTGACGACTCGGGGACGCCGCGTGAGACCGGGCGGGAGCAAAGCTACCGGGGCCTGTCCGCACTCGAAGGCGGCATCCGGCACCCCCTGCCCCGCGCCGGCGACACAAGGACGCAGCCCTCCCGGCCGGTCATGTTCCTGCGCGTGGACGCAACCGAGGGGCAGGCGATGCGCATTTCCTGGGTCGCCTCCGTCCAGTGCCGCCGAACGGGAATCGACGACGGCGACCTTGCGGAGGATCTGGGCCGTCTCATTGGTGGGGCGCTCGGCCAACGCATTCCGCGCGGGCCGCTCTGAGCAGCCCGGTCGCAGACACGGCCGCCGCCGAGGACGACACCCTGGCATTCCTCGAGCGGCGGCTCGGCCGTCTGCACGCACGCCAGCGGCTGGGCATCGAGGCCGAGCATGAGGCGCAGGCATTCGGCCAGGGCCTGAATTTTTTCCATATCGAAAACTGGTACTCGGTCCACTCGGTGATCCGCGCGACGCTCTGGGCGGCCGGGCTGTACCGGCGCGGCCAGCGCAACGCCCGCCATGTCCAGGTGCGGCACAACCGCGTCCACGCGGCGCGCCTGCCCCGCGCGTTCGACGGCTTCACCATGCTGCACATCAGCGACATGCACGCCGACATGAGCCACGGCGCCATGCGGCGGGTGGCGGAGCTGCTGCCGTCGCTGGCATACGATGTTTGTGTCCTGACCGGCGATTTTCGCGGCAAGACCTTCGGGCCGTTCGCCGAGGCGATAGATGGGATCGCGCGCGTGCGCGCGCATCTGCATGGCCCGATCTACGGTGTGCTGGGCAACCACGATACCATCCGCATGGTCCCCGCGCTGGAGGCGATGGGGGTGCGCATGCTGCTCAACGAATGTGTAACCATCGCGCGCGATGCCGCGCGCATCCATCTGGCCGGGATCGACGACGCGCATTTCTTCCGCGTGGACAATATCGAGAAGGCCGGCGATCCGATCCCGCAAGGCGCCTTCGCCGTGCTGCTGTCGCACACGCCGGAAGTGTACCGGCAGGCGGCGCACGCCGAGTTCGACCTGATGCTGAGCGGGCATACGCATGGCGGGCAGATCTGCCTTCCCGGCCGCATCCCGATCACGCTGGATTCGAACCTGCCCCGCCGCCTCGGCGCCGGCGCCTGGACGCATCAGGGCATGGCCGGATACACCTCGGTCGGCGCCGGTTCCTCCATCGTCGCCGTCCGGCTGAACTGCCCGCCGGAAATCACGCTGCATCGCCTCGAATGCGCATGAGCCGGCCGGTCAGTAGGGCCGGTCGCGCAGATGCAGCCGGAACAGGAGGCGCGAGAGCAGCAACTCGGCGACAAAGAAGATCACGACGCCGGCCACGATGTCCCGCGCCGTCAGACCGAGCGGACCCGCGCAGACAAGCATCGGGAGCAGCGATTCCGGGATCTGGTCGATGCCGAGCGCCTGGCTGCTCGGCGGGCGATGCAAGCGCCGCTTGAGGAAGCTGGACAGCAGATCGCCGACCATCGCAAACGCCGCGACCTCGGCCCCGAAGCCAGCACCGAGCCCCAGCAGCGCCGCGCCGAGCGCCCCGGCCAATACCGCGCCCACCACGCCACGAATTGTCTTCGAGGCCCCGAACAGCCGCGCCCCGTCGGCAAGCTCCGTCCCGAAATCGAGCGGCCAGGCACCCCGCTGGCCCAGAACCTTCTTGATAAGAACCGGCGCGCCGTTGGCCAGCGCGAGCAAGGTCAGAATCTGCGCCAATGCGACGGGATGCATGGGGGCAGCATAGCACATGCGCCGTCAGGGTTTCCTCACGCCGCGCCGCCACTCCGCCATGGCGAAGGCCACGAGAAGCCAGAAGGCGCCCACCATGAAGCCGCCCACGACATCGGAGGCGTAATGCACCGACAGAAAGATCCGGCTGAAGCCGATCAGCAGGATCAGCACCACGGACCAATACGCCACCTCGAATCTCTGCCCCCAGCCCGCCGCGTCGCGGGCAATCGCGTAGGCCAGGAAGCCGTAGATCGCCATGGCGCCGGTGGCGTGTCCGCTCGGGAACGAGGGCGAGGATGCGCTGACAGCCGCGATGAAGTCGGGCCGGTGCCGGTCGATGGCGTATTTGCCGACCCATGTCGTCACTTGCGCGCCGGCCAGCGCCACCCATAGCGGCAGGATCAGCACGGACCGCCTGGAGGACCACAGGAACGCCGTCGCCGTGATCGCCACGGCGGCCAGCGCCGGGCCGGCCCCAAGCGCCGTGATCCAGAGGAAGACCCCCACCAGTCGCGCATCGCGCCAGGGCGCAAACGCCGCGTTGATCGCGCGATCGATGCGCAGCATTCCCTCCGCCTCGACCACCTCCTGGGTCAGTCCGCCCAACAGGGCCGCCAGGTACAGCGCGGCCAGGGCCATCAGCGTCAGCGGCAGGCCGGTGAACACGTCCGGGCGAAGCCGGCGGTACAGGAAGCCGAACAACCCGGGCGCGCGGCGCTGCCCCCATGTCGCGATGGCCCGTACGGATGCGTGCGCGCCAACCCGCCCGGCACGCAGCGCCAGCGCCCTGGCCATGCGGACCGCGCACACCCGCACCACGGCGCGAAGCAGGAGCACGGTCAGGACCAGCCCCGCCAGCACCAGGGACGGGCCAAGCAACGTCATCCCGCCATCCTGGCCGTCGGCGCGGCGGTCTCGCTTGTGGACGCCTGCCACGGCGCCACGGCAGCGGCGGCGGATGGGGCGATGACGCGCAGGGCGTCGCGGCGGACGCGAAAGTGAAACGGGGCGCTCATGCGCAGGCGCTCGCCATCGCACACCACATGGCGCGTGCGCTTGCGCGTCTCGACGAAAATCTCGCGGCCGCAATGCATGGCGAAATCGCGCTCGGGCCGCAAACGCCCAAGGGCGAGGCCGATCGCGAGCCGCAGCAACTGCCAACGATCGCAATCCGGCGCGACATAAAGCGCAAGTTCGCGCCGCGCGATGCAGTCGGCCCCTGGCAGGCCGTGCGAGGTCAACTGGTGGGCGTTGCGCGCGACGAATGCCATCGGCGTGCGGTATCGCCACGGCTCGCCATCCACCGAGACCTGCAACGCGAACGAACGGCGCAGGCCAAGCAGCGAGCGCAGCACAAGCAGATACGCGCCGACCCGGCTGCGGCCGAACAGGCGAAACGCGCGTTCGCGCGTCCGCACCAGCATGACATACGCACCGAGCCCCGCGTTGTTGAGAAAAATCCGCCCGTTCACCTCGCCGACATCGAGCGTTCGCGCGGTCCCGTCGGCAATCAGACGCACCGCCGCGTCCCATTCCAGCGGAATGCCGAGATCCCTTGCCACGTAATTGAAGGTTCCCATCGGCAGGATGCCGAGGCTGCGGTCCGTGCCGACCAGATGCGAAGCCACCGCGTTGACGGTCCCGTCGCCGCCGACCGCGACGATGGTCCGGAAGCCGGCGCGCAGTGCGGCTTCGGTCTCGGCATGCAGTCCGGCGGGGCGCCGGGCCAATCGTACATCGCACGTGGCGCCGAGGCGCTCGATCAGGGCCGGCAACATGCGCGCCCGTGCCCTGGCCCCGCCGTTGCCCGCGGCCATGTTGACGACGAAGCAGATCCGGGAGGTCACGGAAAAGCGCTCCACATCGCCCCTGCTTAGCCGAACATGCGCGCCGACGCGATCCTGGCGGGCGGGCAACCATTCCCGATCGACGCCGCTTCGGCTACCCTGCGGCGATGGCCGCGTTCGCCTTCCATGTCCTGGTTGACAAGGCCCCCCCGCCCGCGCCGGCGCATGTCCCTCCCGCTCGCTCGCCGGGATGAGCGGGGATTGGACCATCGCCGATCTGCTGCGATCCGTCGCGCGCCGCGGCGGGCATCCGGCGGTGATCGTCTCCGGCGCGGTGGGCCATGCGGTCTGGCGCGGCGCGGACCTCGCGCGCGATGCCACCGCGCTCGCGCGCGGGTTGCAGGCCGCCGGAATGCTGCGCGGGCAGCGGGTCGGGATCTGTGCGCCCAACAGCCCGCAATGGATCGTCGCCGCACTGGCCATCATGGCGGCCGGCGGCGTGCTGGTCGCCATCGACGACCTGTCCGACGCCAGCCAGTTGGCCGCGGCCATCGATGCAAGCGGCGCCCGCCAGATCTTCATCACGGCGGCACATCTGGCCACCGCCGGAGAGATGCTGCGCGCAAAAGCCGTCGCGACGATCGCGCTCGATGCCACGCAGGGCGGCGGCAGACCCGAATGGCCCGCGCCGCGCGGCGACGACAGCGGGGCGTTGCCCGCCACGGCTGCCAACGATGCCGCCGTGTTCGGATGGACCTCCGGCACCACGGGTTCGCCCAAGGGCTTCCTGCTGACCTGCGGCAACATCGCCAGCAACGTCGAAGCGCTGCGGCGGCTGGAAATCATCGGCTCCGGCGATCGCGTGTTGCTGCCCTTGCCGCTGCACCATGCCTACCCGTTCGTGGTGGGAATGCTGACCCCGCTCGCGGTCGGCGCGACAATCGTGCTGCCGGCCGGCGTGACCGGACCGCAGATCATGCAGGCGATGCGCGACGGAGATGTCACCGCGATCATCGGCGTTCCCCGGCTCTACGAGGCGATGCTGGCGGCATTGCGCGACCGTGTGGCCCGGCGCGGCCGCGCCGCGCGCGCGCTCTGGCACTTGATGCTCCGGCTTGCCATCTGGGCGCAACGCCACACCGGCCTGCGCCCGGGCAGCGTCTGGTTCGCCCCCGTGCGCCGCGCCATCGCGCCGCATCTGCGCTATCTCGTCTCCGGCGGCGCGCGTCTGGAGATCGGTACTGAGGAACACCTGGAGGCGCTCGGCTGGACCGTGCTGGTGGGCTACGGCCTCGCCGAGACGGCATCGATGTTCACGGGCAATCCGCCGAACGAACGCCGCATGGGCAGTGCGGGCAGACCCCTGGCGGACGGCGATATCCGCATCAACGCGCCGGACAGCGGCGGGATCGGCAACATCGAGTTGCGCGGCCCGTCCATCACGGCGGGCTACGTGAACAATCCCGAGGCCAATCGGGCTTCGTTCACGCCCGACGGCTGGTTCCGCACCGGGGACATCGGCTTCGTCGATCGCGCCGGCTTCCTGCACATCACCGGCCGCGCCAAGGAAATCCTCGTCCTCGCCAGCGGCAAGAAGATCGATCCCGAGGGGCTGGAACGCATCTACGGCGCCGCCCCGCAGGTGCGCGAGATCGCGGTGCTGGAGGAGCGCGGCGCGTTGGTGGCGCTGGTGGCGCCGGACCCGGCGCACATCCGCGAGATGGGAACGACAAGCCTGCGCGAAGGCATCCGTGTCGCGCTGGCGGAAGCGGCGCGGGATCTTCCGCCGCATCTGCATCTGGCGGGCTTCGCGTTGACGGACCAGCCGCTGCCGCGCACGCGCCTGGGCAAGTACCGGCGCTTCCTCCTGCCGCCGCTCTATCGGCAGGCGCTGGCCGGCGGCCCGCGCCGCGCCGCGCGCGCGCCGGGGCCGGACGACCTGGCGCTGCTGCGCGACCCGACTGCCTCCGCGGTCTGGGCGCTGCTGCGCGAGCGATACCCCGACCAGGCGCTCGATCTGGACGCGACGTTCGGCCTGGATCTCAATCTCGACTCGTTCGGCTGGATGGAACTGGCGCTTGCGCTACAGGATCGCTGCGGCGTCGCGTTGGTCGCCGCCGACATCGCGGCGGTCGAGACCATCCGCGACCTGCTGCGCCTCAGCACGGCGGGGCAGCGGCACGAGCGCGAGACGGTGTCGGCCGGCCTGGGCGATGGGACGCGGACGGATCGGTTCCTCGCGCCGGTCGGCCCGCTGCTCGCGACGCTGGGTGTGGCCCTCTACGCGATCAACTGGCTCGGCATGCGCCTGCTGTTCCGGCTGCGCGTGGTCGGGCTGGATACGCTGCCGCCCGGCGGGGCCTTTGTCATCACCCCCAACCATCTCAGCTATCTCGACCCGCTGGCGGTTGCCGCGTCGCTGCCGCTGTCGCGCGTGCGGCGGGTGCATTGGGCCGGGGCCGACCCGCTGATGTTCCGAACCGCGATCCGGCGCCTGTTTTCGCGCGCGGCGCACGTCTTTCCGGTGCGGGAACAGCGGCCGGACGCAGCCATCGCGGCGGCCGTCGCGGCACTGGCCGCAGGCGATGTCGTGGTGTGGTTCCCCGAGGGCTGGCGCTCGCCCGACGGCACGCCGCAGCGCTTTCTGCCCGGGATCGGCCGCATCCTGCTGCGCACGGGTGCACCCGCCGTTCCCGTACGGATCACCGGCACGTTCGAGGCATGGCCGCGCGGCCGCGCCCTGCCGAGGCTCGCGCGCGTCACCGTGGCCTTCGGGCGCGCCGAATCCGCCGCGGCCCTGAGCGTGGCCGCTGCCGGCCACGCCGAAGATGAGCGGGTCGCGAACGCGCTGCGCGATCGTGTTCTCGCGCTACCCTGACCGCCGCCGCGACACGGGATGGCGGTTCATTCCAGGTCGTCGGCCGCTTCCAGCTCGCCGCGCCAGAAGGCGCGGATCTCGTGCGGCATGGCCTCGATGACCTTGTCCGCCTGTCCCGCATCGACATGCCGCGCGAGCGTGACAAGAACGACGCGCGCCACGTCCCGCACGTTCACCGGGCGGCTGCCGCGCAACCCCTCCGTCACGTCGGCGAGGAATTCGTCGAGCGAGCGGCGATGCGCCGGTGGTGCGCCGACGTGCCACTGGTCGTAGTACAGTCCCCGCACAAGCAGCGGGAGTTGCGCGCCGAGATGCGCCGCAAGTTCGAGCGGCAACCGGTCGCGCAGCGCATGCAGCACGGCGCCCAGCTCCCGCCACGCGCCCTGCCGGTCCGGTCCCAGCTCGGCCATGATGTCATCGAGCCAGATGTTGGTCGCCTGGAGTGTCCTGTCGAAGACCTCCAGGCCTGAGCTTGGCATGATCCTGTCTCCTGCTGTGGTGCCGGCGCGGACCGCGCGCTGGTATGGCGCCGGAGCCGGCTCCGCCTTCTCACACCGGGGCATCACACTGGGCGCGGCGCCAGGCGCGGCGCATTGACTTCCGTCAAGCATCCGGGCCGGCGACGCGCGGCGTTTTGATCTGCCGCAACGTGCCGCCGCCGCCCGCGCGCCTATAGTCCGGACCGCCTGCTCGTGAGCCAGGGAGTTCGTGCCGTGGACAGTGGAGCGATCGCGCGACCCGAGGCGGCCTTGCCCGAGCGGCTCACCGCGCCGTCGCGGCCGGCAAGCCCGCGCGCGCGGCCGGCCGAGGGGCCGAGCTTTCACACCTTCGACCTCGTGCTCCGCGCCGCCCTGGCGCGGCTGACGCACGGTATCTCGCCGAGCGCCGTCG
>JAKBCB010000074.1:0-1410 GCA_021808185.1 Pseudomonadota bacterium | reverse complement strand
CCGCCCCGGGCAAGCGCATGGAACTGGCCGCGCGCGCCAGCCGCGATGCGCTGCGCTTTTGGCTCTGGCTGCCACGGGCCGCCAGCACGCCGCCGCCCGAGCCCGTGGCGGTTCCGGCGGAGGACGACAGCCGTTTCGCAGACCCCGCCTGGGCGCGCTTCCCGTTCAACGCCATCGCACAGGGCACGCTGCTGGCCGAAGCATGGTGGCTCGACGCGGTGCGCCGCGTCCCCGGCGTCACCCGCCAGCATCACACGCAACTGGCCTTCATGATGCAGCAGATGATGGACGTGGCCTCGCCCACCAACATGCTCTGGCTGAACCCGGTGGCCACACAACGGACGCTGCGCGAAGGCGGGCTGAACCTGCTGCGCGGGGCACAGAATCTTCTGGAGGATCTGGACCGCCAGCTTGCCGGCAAGCCCCCGGTCGGCGCGGAAGCCTTCCAGGTCGGCCGCGATGTCGCCGTCACGCCGGGCAAGGTGGTGTTCCGCAACGCCCTGATGGAACTGATCCAGTATGCGCCCGTCACCGAGACGGTGCACGCCGAGCCGGTGCTGATCGTGCCGGCCTGGATCATGAAATACTACATTCTCGATCTGAGCCCGGAGAACTCGCTGGTACGCTGGCTGGTGGCGCAGGGGCATACCGTCTTCATCGTCTCCTGGAAGAACCCCGGCGCGCGCGACAGCAACACCAGCCTGGACGACTACCGCCGCGCCGGCGTGATGGACGCGGTGGATGCGGTATCGGCGATCATGCCCGGCCGCCGGCTGCACGCCTGCGGCTACTGCCTCGGCGGCACCATCCTGGCCATCGCCGCGGCCACGATGGCGCGCGACCACGACGCCCGCCTCGCCAGCCTCACCCTGCTCGCGGCGCAGACCGACTTCGCGGAGGCCGGGCCGCTGATGCTGTTCCTCGATGAACAGCAACTGTCCTTCCTTGAGGACATGATGTGGGATCAGGGCTATCTGGATACCTCGCAGATGGCCGGCGCCTTCCAGATGCTGCGCTCGAACGAGCTGATCTGGTCGCGGCTGATGCGCAACTACGTGTTGGGCGACCGCGACACGATGAACGACCTGATGGCCTGGAACAGCGACCAGACGCGGATGTCGGCGCGCATGCACGGCGAGTATCTGCGCGGCCTGTTCCTGGAAAACCGGCTGACCGCCGGGCGCTTCGCGGTCGATGGCCGGGTGATCGCGCTGCGCGACATCGGCGTGCCGATCTTCGCCGTCGGCACGGTGAAGGACCACATCGCGCCCTGGCATTCCGTGTACAAGGTCACGCTGTTCTCCGACGTCGATGTCACCTTCGTCCTGACCGCCGGCGGCCACAATGCCGGCATCGTGGACGAGCCCGGCCATCATGGCCGCTGGTTCCAGATGATGCCGCGCCGCCATG
>JAKBCB010000073.1:1228-11587 GCA_021808185.1 Pseudomonadota bacterium | reverse complement strand
GCCAGCGACACGAAGGCTGGCGGATGATCCCCGAACTCGGCCACTTCGCCCTCGCGCTCGCGGTTGCCATCGGCTTCGCACAGGCGCTCCTGCCGCTGTGGGGCGCGTGGCGGCGCGACCAGCGGCTGATCGCCGCCGCCCCGGCGCTGGCCATCGGCCAGTTCATCGCGCTGGGCGCCTCCTGGGTCTGCCTGACCTGGAGCAACATCGTCGATGATTTCTCCGTCCTGACCGTCGCCGAGAACGGCAACAGCCTGACGCCGCTGATCTACAAGATCACCGGCACCTGGGGGAACCACGAGGGGTCCATCCTGCTGTGGTGCCTCGTGATCTCGGTCTGCGGCGCGGCGGTGGCAATTTTCGGGACGAATCTGCCGTCCTCGCTGCGTGCGCGCGTCATCGGGGTGCTCGGCGCCGCCGCTGTCGGCTTCCAGTTGTTCGCGCTGCTGGAAAGCGACCCGTTCACCCGGCTGTGGCCGCCGCCGCCGGATGGGCGCGACCTCAACCCGCTGCTGCAAGACCCCGGCCTCGCGATCCATCCCCCGATCCTCTACATCGGCTATGTCGGGTTCGCGGTGCCGTTCGCCTTCGCCGTCGCCGCCCTGCTGGAGGGGCGTATCGACGCCGCCTGGGGCCGCTGGGTGCGACCGTGGACGCTGGCCGCGTGGTGTTTCCTGACCTGCGGCATCGCGCTCGGCTCGTGGTGGGCATATTACGAACTCGGCTGGGGCGGTTTCTGGTTCTGGGACCCGGTCGAGAACGCCTCGCTGCTGCCGTGGCTGACCGGCACCGCGCTGCTGCATTCGGCGATCGTGGTGGAAAAGCGCGAGGCGCTGAAGACCTGGACAGTGCTGCTGGCGATCGGGACGTTCGCGCTCAGCCTGTCGGGCACGTTCCTGGTGCGCTCCGGCATTCTCAATTCCGTGCACTCCTTCGCCAACGATCCGGCGCGCGGTGTGTTCATTCTGGCGCTGCTCGGCCTCGTCATCGGCGGCTCGCTGCTGCTGTTCGCGGCCCGCGCGCCGGTGCTCGCCGCCTCCGGCATCTTCGCGCCGGTCTCGCGCGAAGGCGCGCTGGTGCTGAACAATCTGCTGCTCTGCTCGATCGCCGCCGTGGTGCTGACGGGCACGATGTATCCGCTGTTCGCCGATCTGCTGCTGGGCGAGAAGCTCAGCGTGGGCGCGCCGTTCTTCAATGCCACCGTGTTCCCGCTGGCGCTGCCGCTGTTCGCGGCGATGACGCTGGGGCCGATGCTGTCGTGGAAGCGCGCCAACCTCGCCGACAGCCTCAAGCGGCTGTGGTGGGTGTTCGGCGCGGCGGTGATCGTGGGGCTGGTGGCCGCCTATTGGGCGCGGCTGCTGCCGACGCTGGCCTTCGGCTGTGCCGCGTGGCTGATTTTTGGCGCGCTGGCGGACATCGTGGAACGCACACGCCTGTTCCGCCAGCCCTTCGCCACCGCGCTGCAACGCCTGCGCGGGCTGCCGCGCGGCTCGTTCGGCACCACGCTGGCGCATGCAGGGCTCGGCGTGACCATCGCCGGCATCGCGGGAATGTCGCTGGCGAGCCAGGCCATCGTGCTGATGCATCCTGGCGAGAGCACGCATGTCGGCGGTTACGACTGGCGCCTTGTCGAACTGCATGACGCGACCGGCCCGAACTACTCGGCCCGAGTCGCGACCATCGAGGTCAGCCGCAACGGCGCGCCGGTGGCAACCCTCGCGCCCGAGCGGCGCAGCTTCCCGGTGCAGCGCATCAACACCACCGAGGCGAAGATCGCCACCAACCTGTTCCGCGACCTGTATGCCGTGCTTGGCGAGGAGCGCGACGGCGGCGCGGTGCTGCGGCTGCACATGAATCCGCTGGCCCCCTGGATCTGGCTCGGCGCCTTCATCATGGCGGCGGGCGGCATCCTCTCGCTGGCCGACCGGCGGCTGCGCGTGGGCGCGCCCACGCGGCGCGGCGCGGTGCTGCCGGCGGGGACGGAGCCGGGCCTGCGATGAACCGGCGCGTGCTGCTGCTGGCGCCGTTCGGCGTGGCCATCGCCGCCGGCGCCGGGTTCCTGGCGATGCTGCACCGCGCCGAGCAGGGCAAGTTCGACCCGCGCGGCGTGCCCAGCATGTTGATCGGCAAGCGCGTGCCCGCGTTCAACCTGCCGGGCGATCCGGGCTTCGCCGACACCGACCTGACGGGCCGCCCGATCCTGGTGAATTTCTTCGCCTCCTGGTGCGTGCCCTGCGTCGAGGAGGCCGCCATCCTGATGGGGCTGAAACAGGGCGGTATTCCGGTGTATGGCATCGCCTACAAGGACAAGGCGCCAGCCACCGCCGCATTCCTGGCCAAGCACGGCAACCCCTTCGCCCGTCTCGCGCGCGACGAGGACGGGCGGGTGGCGATCGACTGGGGTGTCACCGGCGTGCCGGAGACCTACCTGATCGACAAGGACGGCATCGCGCGCGCCCGCTGGGTGGGGGCGCTGACGCTCGACACCGTGACCGCCGAGGTGCAGCCGATGCTGCGGAAATACGCATGAGGCGGCTTTGGCGTTCCTCTCCGCTCCCCTGGGGGGGGCTGTTGCTCGTGCTCGCGCTGCTGTTCGCCACCGCGCCGGCGCACGCGATCAGCGATCCGTCCGAGGCGCTGCCCAACCCGGCGCAGGAAAGCCGGGCGGTCGCCATCGGCAAGCAACTCCGCTGCCTCGTCTGCCAGAACGAGAGCATCGAGGATTCCGGCGCCGACCTCGCGCGCGACCTGCGCAAGATCGTTCGCCAGCGCGTCGCCGCCGGCGACAGCGACCAGCAGGTGATCGACTGGCTGGTGGCGCGCTACGGCAATTTCGTGCGCCTGAACCCGCCGCTGGAATGGGGCACCGTTCTGCTTTGGGGCTCGCCGCTGCTGGCGCTGCTGGTCGGCGGCGGCATCGCCTGGGCCGCCCGGCCCCGACGCCCGGCCCCACCCGCCCCGCTCAGCGCCGCCGAACAAACCCGGCTGAAATCCCTGCTCGACACATGACCATCCTCGCCATTGTCCTGCTCGCGGTGGTCGCCCTGGCACCGCTGGCCCTGGCCCTCGGCCGTCTTCGCGCCACGCGCGGGCGGCGCGACAGCGCGCTTTCGATCCAGCGCGCCCAGTTGGCCGAACTCGACCGCGACGTGGCCGAGGGCCGTATCGGCCAGGCGGAGTACGCCACCGCGAAGCTGGAAGTGCAGCGGCGCTTGCTCGCCACCGCGGAAATCGCCGATCCGCGCGCGCGGCCGGGCTCTGTCCTGCCATTGGTGGCGGCCCTGGTACTGGTCCCGGCGCTCGGGGCCGGGCTGTATATGATCGACGGCCATCCCTCGATGCCGGCCGCCCCGCTGTCCGCGCGCGTCGCCGCCGAGACGAAGGACAACCAGCAGGCCGAGGCGCTGATCGCCAAGCTGCGCGACAAGCTCGCCGGCATGGACCAGACCTCGGACGTGGCGCGCCAGGGCTATCTGCTGCTGGGCAACGCCGAGGACAGCATCGGCCATCTGCAAAAGGCTGCCGAAGCCTGGCACAAGGCGCTGGCGATCCGTTTCGACCCGGGCCTCGGCGCGCTGACGGCCGAGGCGATGACGCGGCTGGAGGGGCGGGTCAGCGACGAATCCCAGGCGCTGTTCCGCCGCGCGCTGAAGGAAGCGCCGGCGGACGCACCGTGGCGCGATCTGGCCGAACAGCGCCTCGCGGAAGCGGCGAAGCAGTAGCGCTCAGCGCCGCGCGCGAAAGAAATCCCGCAGCAGCGCCGCCGCCTCGCTCTCGCGCACGCCGCCGATCACCTCCGGGCGGTGCAGGCACGAGGGGGCCGCGAACACCCGCGCGCCATGCTCGACGCCGCCGCCTTTTTCGTCGTACGCGCCGAACACCGCGCGGCGGATGCGGAACAGGCTGATCGCCCCCGCGCACATCGGGCAGGGTTCCAGCGTGACATACAGATCGCACCCCACCAGCCGGGGCGAGCCGAGCGCGTGGGCGGCGGCCCGCAGCGCCAGCATTTCGGCATGGGCGCTCGCGTCCGTGTCCTGCTCCGTGCGGTTTCCGGCGCGCGCGAGCAGCGTGCCGTCGGGGCCGACCACCACGGCGCCCACCGGCACCTCGCCGCGCGCGGCGGCGGCGCGGGCTTCCTCGAGCGCAATCGCCATCGGGTCCATCGGCACTTCTTGCCCTCGATCCCGCGCGGGCGCTAGCAACGCGCATGACCCAAGCAACCCGCCCCGTGATCGGGGTGACCCTGGATGCCGAGCAGCCGGGCGGCTACTCGAAATACCCCTGGTACGCGCTGCGCGCGAACTACATGTCGGCCATCGCCGAGGCCGGCGGGCTGCCGGTGGCGCTGCCGCATCTGGCATCGGCCGCCGCCGGCTACCTCGACCGGATCGACGGTCTGGTCGTCACCGGCGGCGCCTTCGATGTCGATCCGGCGCTGTACGGCGACGGCGCGCGGCACGCGACGGTGACGCTCAAGGAAGGCCGCACGGCGGCGGAACTGGCCCTGCTGCGCGGCGCGCTGGCGCGCGACATGCCGGTGCTGGGCATCTGCGGCGGCCAGCAATTGCTGGCGGTGGCGCTGGGCGGCACGCTGATCCAGCATATCCCCGATGCCATCCCCGAGGCGCTGGCGCACGAGCAGCGCACCTCCCACCACGAGCCGGCGCACCGCGTGGCCATCCGCCCCGGCACGCTGCTGGAAAAAATCGTCGGCGCCGCGTCCATGGCGGTGAACTCCTCCCACCATCAGGCGGTGCGCGATCCTGGCCCGCATGCGGTGGTGGACGCCGTCGCCCCGGACGGGGTGATCGAAGGGGTGGAAGATCCGCGCTATCGCTTCTGCCTCGGCGTGCAGTGGCATCCGGAGTTCCTGACCGACCCGGGCGACGCGCGCATTCTCGCCGCCTTCATCGGTGCCTGCGCATGAGCGAGACCGGGGAACGCGGCGATCGGATCGCCAAATGGCTGGCCCATGCCGGGGTGGCAAGCCGCCGCGACGCGGAAAAGCTGCTCGCCGAGGGGCGCGTGAAGCTGAACAACGAAGTGGTGACGCACCCGGCGACCTTCGTCGTCAACGGCGCGCTGGTCGATCCACCCGGCCGCGCGCGGCTGTGGCGCTACCACAAGCCGGAAGGGCTGGTGACCACGCATCGCGACCCGCAGGACCGCCCGACCGTGTTCCAGCGCCTGCCGCCCGGCCTGCCGCGCGTGGTCAGCGTCGGCCGGCTCGACCTGAACAGCGAGGGGCTGCTGCTGCTGACCAACGACGGCGCGCTGGCGCGGCGGCTGGAACTGCCGGCCAATGGCTGGCTGCGCCGCTATCGCGTGCGCGTCTTCGGCGTGCCCGATATCGGGCGGCTGGCGGCGCTGGCGCATGGCGTGACCATCGACGGCGTGCGCTACGGCCCGATCGACGCCGGGCTGGACAGCCGCAAGGGCGATAATTGCTGGCTGACGGTGGCGCTGCGCGAGGGCCGCAACCGCGAGGTGCGCAAGGTGATGGCGCATCTCGGCTTCCAGGTCTCGCGGTTGATCCGCGTCGCCTACGGCCCGTTCCAGCTCGGCCTGCTGCCGGTCGGCGCGGTCGAGGAAGTGCCGACGAAAGTGCTGCGCGAACAATTACCGCCCGCCGAGAAGCCGTGAGGATCGTCGCCGGCGCGTGGCGCGGGCGGGCGCTTGCCGCCCCGGCCGGCGCCACCACGCGGCCCACGGCGGACCGGGTGCGGCAGGCGCTGTTCGACATGCTGCTGCACGCGCCCTGGGGCGGGCGCGACGCGCTGGAGGGGGCCGCCGTGCTGGACGCCTTCGCCGGCACCGGGGCGCTGGGGCTGGAGGCGCTGTCGCGTGGCGCGGCGGGTGCGACGTTCATGGAAAACGACAAGACGGCGCTGGCCGCGCTGCGCCAGAACATCGCCGCCTGCAAGGCCGAGGCCGCCTGCCGCGTGCTCGCGGTGGACGCCACGCGCCCACCGCCCGGCTCGCCATGCGGCCTCGTGTTTCTCGACCCGCCCTATGCGCGGGCGCTGGTGCCGCAAGCGCTCGCGGCGCTCGGCGCGGCCGGCTGGCTGGCGCCGGGCGCGCTGATGGTCGCCGAACTCGGCCGCGAGGAGGATGTGCCCGCGCTCGGCACCCTGCTCGCCGAGCGGGTACACGGCGCGGCCCGCGTGACCATCTGGCGTCTCGGTTGAACGCGGGCCGGAATCGGAGCAGAATATTGCGCGATGCGTAATAGCATTGGTTTGCAAAAATTAAGCAAATCGCTGGTCTGTTGCGCACTGGACCGGCGACCGCTATCGTTAACACGTTGTTTTTCGATGGAGTCAGCGGACGGGTCCTTCCGGCCGCGCGATTTCATTTTCGGCGTCGTACACAACTGCATCGGGCGCCGGGGCGGCCGGCCTCTCGACCGCAACCAAAGCCCGCCGCGCAGGAGTGCTTGATGTCGCAGGAAGCCGCCCCGGTCGCCATCGCTTTCCTGGTCACAGGCAGCCTCGGCGACCACATCGCCGCCGCCCGCTATGTGCGCGACCTCGCGAAATACGCGCATCCCTTCGTGTTCGACGTGTACAGTTCCCGCGCCGCAGCCGCCCGCTGGCTGTTCTCGGCCTTTCCGTCCTGCCGCGCCTGCTACGACGAGGCCACCGCCTGGGACGAGAACCGGCACAACTACAAGCTCGGCCTGTGGATCAACCAGTTCGTCTCGATCGACCGCGACCACTACGACCCGGTCGGCATCCGCGCCGCCAACGCCGTGCTTGCCGATGTCGCCAACACCATCGACAAGGCCGAGGCGCAATACGACCTGTTCATCACCACCAGCCCGCGCACCGAGGGCCTGCTCGCGCGGCGCGCGCATTTCATGGGCATCGGGCGCAACCGCATCAGCCATACCATCAGCGGCCTCGCCTATGGCGGCGACGAGTTCGACGTGGGCAAGCTCGGCGGCGTGCTGGAGCGGTTCGAGCTGGACAAGCGCCGCTACATCACCGTGCACAACGGCTTCGACCTCGATTATTCGTTCCTGCCGCCCGAGGTGAAGCAGCCATCGCCCGACCGCTCGACCCGCGCCTATCCCGCGTACGACCGGGTGGTGGCACAGATCAAGGCGGAGTTCCGCGACATCACGGTGGTCCAGATCGGCGGGCAGTCGAGCCAGTCCCTGCCGCGCGTGGACCTCGATCTGGTCAACCGCACCAGCCTCGGCGAGACCGCCGAATTGCTGCGCGGCGCGCTGCTGCACCTGGACAGCGAGGGCGGGCTTGTGCACCTCGCCAGCGCCGTCGGCACCAGGAGCTGCGTGGTGTTCGGGCCGACGCCGGTGACGTATTTCGCCTACAAGGACAACATCAACCTGCCGCCGCCGGCCTGCGGCGATTGCTGGTGGGCCACCGATGACTGGCAGAGCAACTGCCCGCGCGGGCTGGCCAAGCCGCAATGCCTGTCGGAACGGACGCCGGAGTCGATCGTGGACGCCGTGCGGCCGCTGCTGACGGCGGCGCTGGCGGGCACCACCAAGCGCGGCCTGCGCGAACGCTTCGGCTTGCGCCTCGGTGCGCGATGATGGTGGCGGCCCTCGTGGCCCGGCTGCGGGCAACGCTGGGGGAGAGCGGGCTCCTCACTGAGCCCGGAGACATTGCCCCGTTCTCGACCGACTGGCGCGGGCTGTATCGCGGTCGCGCGGCGGCCGTGGCGCGCCCGGCAAGCACGGCCGAGCTGGCCGAGACGGTCCGCTTGTGCGCCGAGGCGGGCGTGCCCGTGGTGCCGCAGGGCGGCAACACCTCGATGGTCGGCGGCGCGGTGCCGGCGGGGGACGGCAGCGAGATCGTCGTCACACTGGCACGCATGAACCGCGTGCGCGGCATCGATGCCATCGACCTCAGCATCACGCTGGAGGCCGGCGTGACGCTGAAGGCCGCACAGGACGCGGCGGCCGAGGCGGGGTGCCTGCTGCCGCTGTCCATCGCCGCCGAGGGCACCGCGCAGATCGGCGGCGTGCTGGCCACCAACGCCGGCGGCAACAACACCGTGCGCTACGGCAACGCGCGCGACCTCGTGCTCGGGCTGGAAGTCGTGCTGGCGGATGGCAGCGTCTGGAACGGGCTGCGCCGGCTGCGCAAGGACAACACCGGCTATTGCCTGCGCCAGTTGTTCGTCGGCAGCGAGGGCACCCTCGGCATCATCACCGCCGCCGTGCTCAAGCTGGTACCCCGCCCGGTCGAGACCGAGGTGGCGCTGTGCGCGGTGCCCTCGCCCGAGGCGGCATTGCGCCTGTTCACCCGGCTGCACCGGGCCGACCCGGCCTCGGTGCAGGCGTTCGAGTACATGGCCGGCACCGGCATGGGGTTCGTTCTGCGCCACATTCCCGGCGCCGTGCTGCCGCTCGCGGCGCCCTCGCCGCATTACGCGCTGGTGGAACTTGCCACACCGCGCGCCGGCGCCGGGCTGCGCGCGGCGCTCGAAGCAGCGCTGGAGGCGGCGCTGGAGGCAGACGACATCACCGACGCGGTGGTGGCCGAAAGCGGCGCCCAACGTGCCGCCATCTGGAAACTGCGCGAGGAGCACGCCGAGGCGCAGAAGCGCGAGGGCGCCAGCATCAAGAACGACGTGTCGGTTCCCGTCTCGCGCGTGCCGGACCTGATCCGCCGCGCCTCGGCCGCCTGCGCGGCGCTGATGCCCGGCATCCGCCCGGTGCCGTTCGGCCACATGGGCGACGGCAATATTCACTTCAATCTGGAACAGCCGGTGGACATGCACGCCGCCGACTTCCTCGCGCGCGACCACGAGATCATGGATGCGGTGGGCGAAATCGTGCGCGACCTGGACGGCAGCTTTTCCGCCGAGCACGGCGTGGGAAAGCTCAAGCCCTACATGATGCCGCTGTGGCGCGGCGGCGCGGAGCTGGAGGCGATGCGCCGTATCAAGCTGGCACTGGACCCGAGCGGGCTGCTCAATCCCGGAAAAGTGCTGCCATAGCCGTCGGCGACCCGCGACCCGCGTGGGGCGGATCGCGGGTCGCCGACGCCCGGGGCTAACCCGCCGCGGCTTGGATGCTGCTCGCCGCGGGCGCCGGGCCGCGCCCGAACATCCGGCGAATGTATGTGTTGCGTGCCAGCGCCTGGATGGCGGCGCGCTTCAACCGCAGCGACAGGCTGATCGGCGCCGGCACCGGATCGCGCAACAAGGCCACTTTGCGAACCTCGTGCTCGATCGTCCAGACGCAGGACGTGCCGGCGGGAAAATACACGACGTCGCCCGCGCCGCAGACGCGGCTGGAGCCGTCATCGAAGTGCAGCGTCATGCCGCCTTCGAGAATGATGATCGTTTCGTCTTCGCGATAGTTCCAGCGGAACGTCCCCGCGGTGCAGTGCCAGATCACCGTGCTCTGCATGCCGTCGGCGCTGCGGAACAAGCCCGCCGCGGTCGCGACCGGGTTACCCTTCAGCACGTTACCCGGCGTGATCGGGGCCGGTCCCGTGCGAACCCCCTCGCTTCGAGCAACCTGGATTTTGCGAACCCACGCTCGCGCGTTTGCCGCCGTCGGATTGGCTGGAACCAACATTGTCTTATTTCGTCCCGTTATCAGTTCACTTTGAACGTGTTATCTTATTCGCATATGTTTCGCAAGTCTTATTGCAAACTGTAACTCTCTTTTTCGTGAAGCGCCGGTCGCCGGCACCCTGGCACTGGCCGTGGCGGCACACCAAGCCCATATTCGGGATATGAATCTCGATTTCAGCGACGCCGACATCGAACGCTATTCGCGCCACATCCTGCTCGCCGAGGTGGGCGGGATCGGGCAGGCCAAGCTGCGCGACGCGCGGGTGCTGGTGGTCGGTGCCGGCGGGCTGGGAAGCCCGCTGATCCTGTATCTCGCCGCCGCCGGGGTCGGCCGTATCGGCATCGTCGATGGCGATACCGTGGATCTGTCCAACCTGCAACGGCAGGTGGCGCACAGCACGGACCGGCTCGGCCAGCCGAAAGCCCATTCCGCCGCCGTTGCCACGCGCGCGATCAATCCGGGCGTGCGCGTGGACATCCACGCCGAGCGGATCACCCCCGGCAACGCGCTCGGTCTGCTCGCCGGCTACGACATCGTCTGCGACGGGACGGACAATTTCGCCACGCGATTCCTGGTGGCCGATGCCTGCGTGCTGGCGAAAAAGACCCTGGTCTCCGCCGCCGTGCTGCGCTTCGAGGGCCAGCTTTCAACATTCAAGCCGCATGTCGGGCCGGCGTGCCCGTGCTACCGCTGCCTGTATCCCGAAGCACCGCCCGAGGGCCTGGTGCCGACCTGCGGCGAAGCGGGCGTGGTCGGCGCCGTCACCGGCGTGATGGGCACGCTGCAAGCCACCGAAG
>JAKBCB010000073.1:0-1218 GCA_021808185.1 Pseudomonadota bacterium | reverse complement strand
TTCTCGGCATCGGCGAAGGGCTGTCCGGCCGGCTGCTGGTGTGGGACGCGCTGGCGGCACGGTTCCGCACCATCCGGCTGCACCCGGACCCGGCGTGCCCCGCCTGCGGGCCGTCGGCGAGCTTGGTGGACCTGTCGGCCCACGCCCCTGCCCCGGCCCTCGTCTGTGCCGTCTGATCCGCAAACCCTTGGCATCCTGCTGATCTCCGGCAGCTACGAGCGTGCGCATTACGCCTTCGTCCTCGCCGCCGGGGCGGCGGCGCTGGGGCGGCCCGTGGTGCTGTTCGCCACCAATGCGGGCTGTCACGCACTGGCCGAGGACTGGCGGGCGCTCACGCAGGCTAGCGACGACACCGCCGTACGGGGCACCGGCGTCGCGGGGTTCGCCGAGCTGCGCGAGGCGGCGACGGAACTCGGGGTCAAGCTGCTGGCCTGCGAGGCCGGGTTGCGCATCGCCGGCATCGCGGCGGAGCGGCTGCGGGCGGATGTCGAAGTCGCCGGGGTCGTCACGTTCCTGGTCGCCACCGCCGGCGGGCAGGTGATTTCACTGTGAGCGCGCGCGCAAGGCTTGACCCGATGCGGCGACGGTTGGCAGGCAGGGCGGCATGATCCTTCCGTGGCGTCGCGCGATCCTGCTGGTCTGGGCGTTGTTGGCCGCCTCCCCGGTGCTGGCGCAAATGAGCCCGCCACCCGGCATCCTGACGCTGCCGAAGAAAAGCGCCACGAGCGCGCCGTCCGCCCCCGTGACCCCGCCGCAGCCGGCGCCGGTGCAGCCGGTGCAGCAGGTGGCGCCGTTCGCGGCGCCACAGCCGGCGCCCCCGCCGGCGGCGCCCTATGTCGCCGCCCCGAACGCGCCGGCAACGCCGTGGCCCGACCACAAGCTGAAGAAGCCCACCCCCGTCGTGCATGCCCCGCCCAACGTGCACGCCCAGCGCGCGCCGGGGGCCGCCAAGACCGCGACCGCGCCACCGCCCGCGACGCCCGAGACGCCGGGCGGCAAACCGCCCGCCGCGCCGGCGCCGGCCGTGGCGACCGGGCCGAGTGCCGCCGTCGTGACTCCGGGCGCGGCGGGCAAGCCGGCGGAGACCCTGGGCAGCGTGACCAAGCTGCCGCTGCCCCGCTGGGCCTCGCTGCGCGCCGACGAGGTGAATCTGCGGGTGGGGCCGGGGATGCGCTTCCCGATCGACTGGCAATACCATCGCCGCGAACTGCCGGTGCA
>JAKBCB010000072.1 GCA_021808185.1 Pseudomonadota bacterium | reverse complement strand
AATAGGTCAACGGACGGAGGCCCTGTGCCCCCCCCAGCATGACAAAATGGCGCTGAAACCCGTTCAGCCACGCGAGAAACACGACACCGGTCTTGTACGCATACGTCGGAGCGCGAAAGATCGTGCGCGACAGCGGGACAGTGGGGGCAAGCAGGCGCTCGAAGGTCGCGCGGTCGCCCACCGCGAGCGCGGACAATGCCCGCGCCGCCGCCGGCGCGATCGCGTCGAAAATCCCCAGCAGCGCATGACTGTAGCCATGCGCGTCGCCGGCAATCAGGTCCGGATAGTTGAAGTCATCGCCTGTGTACATGCGCACGCCCGGCGGCAGGCGCCGACGCGCGGCGACCTCACGATCGGCATCCAGGAGCGAAATTTTGATGCCGTCGATTTTCGCCGCGTTTGCCGCGATCAGCGCGATGACGGTGTCGAGCGCATCCGAAAGGTCCGCCGCCCCCCAATACCCGGCCAGGGCGGGATCGAACATATCGCCCAGCCAATGCAGAATAACGGGGTGGTCGCACTCCTCCAGCACGCGGACATAGACGCGGCGATAGTCGTCCGGCGACCGCGCGACACGGGCCAGCGCGCGGCTGGCCATCAGGATGACGCGGCTGCCAGTGTGTTGCACGGCATGCAGTTGTTCGAGATAGGCGCGCACAACATCGTCGATGTCGCGCGCGTCAGCCGGGTCGAGATGATCGGTGCCGACGCCCGAGGCGATCAAGGCAGTGGGCAGATCCCGGGTGCCATCGACGGTGCGGCGCACGAGTTCCAGGGCGTTGGGCCAGGAGAGGCCCATGCCGCGCTGCGCCGTGTCCATCGCCTCGGCGATCCCGAGCCCGAGGCCGATCAAGTGGCGGCGGAAGGCAACCGTCGCCTCCCAGTCGATCCCGGCGCCGAGCGCGGGCTCGATCACGGATAGCGGATCGGCGACGACGTGCGCGGCCGAATAGGCGATGCGGTTGAACGGCGAGGCGGACACGGGCGGCACGATCGGCGTGCCGGCCTGCGCATAAGGCGCCAAGGTGCCGTCCGGCAAGGGCATGCGCAAAGCCACGACCATGGCGAGACCTCAATAATGTGGAAGCACCAGACCGCCATCGGCCTGGACCGTCTGACCGACCGCGAAGGCGAACTCGCCGCGCGCCAGGCAGGTCGCGACGCGCGCGATGTCGTCCGGCTGACCCATGCGCGGCAGCGGCGTCAGCCCCTCGCGAATGCGCTGCGCATAGGCATCGCGCACGAGAGCCGTCATGTTCGTCTCGATGATGCCGGGTTGGATATCGTACACGCCGATGCCTTCCGGCGCCAGCCGAACGGCAAACAGTTTCGAAACCATGGCGGCGGCGGCCTTCGAGACGCAGTATTCGCCGCGCGTGATCGACGCTGCCCGCGCGTTGGACGACGTTATGTTGATGATGGCGTGATGCGGCGTGGGACCGCGCTCGCGGCCCAGCAGGCGGCGCGCGAATGACTGCGACAGGAAGAACAGCGCCCGCGTGTTCACCGACTGGCAGCGGTCATAGGCCTCGGGCGTCACATCGAGCAGATCGCCGCGGCTGGCAACCGAAACCCCGGCATTGTTCACCAGCGTGGTGAGGGGGCCGACGGCTGCCTCGGCCGCGTCCAGCATCCCGGCATGGGAGCCGATGTCGGCCACATCGCCGATCGCCAGCCCCGCGCGGACGCCAAGCCGCGTGAGGTCGGCCAAGGTGGCGTCGCACGCGGCGTCGTGCGCGCGATCGTTGATCGCCACGGCAAAGCCCGCGCGCGCGAGCCCGAGTGCGATGGCGCGCCCGATGCCCCGCGCCCCACCGGTGACGAAAGCTGCCCCGCTCATGTGGCGCCTGGGTGCGCGGTCTGGTCCGCGCGGGCGGACGGGCGTTGGATCGGCGGCATCGCGGTCGTCCTTGTCGGTGGGTTGCTGATTGCCGGCTCCGGCGGGCGCGAAAACGCGCTCGACAGCGCATAAAAAACTAACTATTTAGTCAATAAAGCTGCCACCGGCCGGGGTCAAGCGTCACGTCGGGGTTGGTCGGGCGGGTTGGAGGAGACGGAAGCCAGATGCACAGACCATCGATCGTGGGTGACGCGGACGATCTGGTTCGGCTTGTCCCGGACGGCGCGACGATCGCGCTCTCCGGGTCCGGCACGATGATCCAGCCGGACCATGCGCTGGCGGCGTTGGAGGCCGCGTTCCTGGCAACCGGACACCCGCGCGACCTGACGGTGGTGCACGCCCTCGGCATCGGGGATGGGCGCGGCGCGGGGCTGGGGCGGCTTGCCCACGAAGGCATGGTCCGTCGCGTGATCGGCGGGCACTGGAGCTGGTCGCCGGCCATGCAGCGCCTGGCGCGCGAGGAGAAGATCGAGGCGTACAGCTTTCCGGGCGGCGTCATTTCCACCCTGCTGCGCGAGAGCGGCGCCGGCCGGCCGGGGGTGATCACGAAGATCGGGCTGGGCACGTTCGCCGACCCGCGCGTCGATGGCGGGCGCTGCAACGCGCGCGCCCGCGATGAGCTGGTCGAACTGGTCGAGATCGGCGGGGAAGCCTTCCTGCGCTACAAGCCGCTGAAGATCGATGTGTCGATCGTGTGCGCGTCGCAGGCTGACGCGGCAGGGAACCTGTGCATGGTGCACGAGGCGATGGATCTGGACGTGTATGCGCTGTGTCTGGCGGCGCACAACACGGGCGGGCGTGTCATCGCGCAGGTGAAGCGGCGCACGGACGGGCCTACCCTGCCCATCCGCCTTGCGCGTGTGCCGGCGATCCTGGTGGACCACATCTTCGTGGCACCCGGACAGCAGCAATCGATGATCGGCGAGTACGATCCGCATCTGTCGGGCGAGGTATGGGCGTCCCCCGATGGACCCGGGCATGTCCTGCCGCTTCCCACGGGGTTGCGCCGTATCATCGCCGAGCGGGCCATGCGCGAGATGGGGCAGGCGCGCTCGGTGAATTTCGGCTTCGGGATCCCGGGCGGCATTCCAGCCCTTGTGCAGGCGCAGGGCAGCGGTGGCCGCTGGAGCTCCGTGGAGCAGGGCATCCACAACGGTCAGATGCTGGACGGCCCCATGTTCGGCACGGCGCGCGACGCCGATTCGATCATCGCCTCGGTCGATCAGTTCGATTTCTACGCCGGCGGTGGAATCGACGTGGCCTTCCTGGGCATGGGCGAGATGGACCGCGACGGGAACGTCAACGTCTCCAAGATCGGGGCCGATCTGGTCGGACCGGGCGGCTTCATCGACATCACGCAAACCGCCCGCAGGGTGGTGTTCTGCGGTGCGTTCGAGGCACGCGGCCTGGATGTGACGCGCGACGCGAATGGTCACCTGACCATCCTGGCGCCGGGCAGTCAGCCGAAGCTCGTCGAGCGCGTGCGCCACATCACCTTCTCCGGCGCCCAGGCGCGGCGGAACGGGCAGGAGGTGCTGTATGTCACCGAGCGCGCCGTGTTCCGCCTCGCGCCGGACGGGGTCGAACTGGTGGAGTTGGCGCCGGGCATGGACTACCGCCGCGACGTGGCGGAACGGATGGGCTTCGCGCCGTTGATCGCCCCGGACCTACGCGGCCTGCTCGATCCGGCTTGATGCGGGCGTTTTCGCGCATCGGACAATGCTCAGGATCGTCTCGATATTGAATTCCAGACGCTCTTTCAGCATGTCCGGCGCCGTGAAATCGCGATCGAAAATGATGGATGCGGTGAATCGGTTTGTGAAATAGTAATAACTGACCGCCGCGATGGTCAGATAAAGCTGCACTGGGTCGATGCCGTCGCGAAATACGCCAGCCTCGACGCCGCGCTCAAGAATGGTCTGTAGCAGCGCCACGAATGGCCGGTGCATTTCCTTGATGATGGCGGAGTTCGCAATGTGCTTGGCACGATGCAGGTTTTCGCTGTTGAGCAAAGTGATGAAGCCGGGGTTGTCGAGATAATAATTCCAGGTGAACTTTACCAAACATACGATCGCGGCAACGGGTTCCATTCTGTCCAGTTCCAGCGCGCGTTCGGCGCTGCGAATATCGTAATATGCCTTCTCCATGACCGCGCGGAACAGGCTGTCCTTGCTCTCGAAATAATGATAAATCATTCCTTTATTGGCTTTGGCGCGGGCGGCGATCGTGTCCACTCTTGCGCCGGCAAGGCCTCGCTTGGCGAATTCTTCGGTCGCGGCTTTCAATATCCGATTGCGTGTCGCCGCCGGATCTCGGGTCTGAACTTGGGTCTTGCTACGGGGGCGCGACGTCATGGTGTCTCATGCTGTTGATGTGCTGGGCGCGCGATTCCGGCGTGGCCGTTGCCGAGCAACGCTGTCATGACACCCCCGCCCGGGCAAGCGCGGTCTGTTGACCGGACAGTTAATACGGGAAGCGTCGCCGTTCGGCAGTTGCCACTGTGGCCCACCCTCGTATATTAACCGACTGGTTAGATCAATCTTCTGCATTTTCCGATGGAGATCGCAGCATGATCCAATTCAGGGCCGTCGGTCGCCTCGCGTGGCGCAAGTCCGCGCCTGGCGCCGCGGCGGCCGTCATTCTCGCGCCTTAGCAGCGGGTTGCCGCATTCCGTCCGGCGGCTGCCAACCCGCTCGGGGCCGGGCACAACATCCTGGCGACTCAGGCGCAAACGATGGGGGAGATGAGCATGACCGACACGGTGATCGCCGACCGGCGGGGCGCGGTCTTGTTGCTGACCCTCAACCACGAGCGACGCGGCAATGCGCTGACGCCCGCGATGCTGGCGGCGCTGATGGCGCACCTGGAGGCGGTCGAGCAGGAGCCGGCAATCCGGGCGGTCGTGTTGACCGGCGCTGGCGGAAAGGCGTTCTGCACCGGTGCCGACATTACCGCGTGGAGCGATCTCGACCCGGTCGCGTTCGCGCGGCAATGGATCGGTTGCGGCCACCGGGTCTTCGACCGTCTGGCGAGACTGCCGGTGCCGGTCATCGGGGCACTCGGCGGCGCCACGTTCGGCGGCGGCCTGGAACTCGCGGCGGCCTGCGACATCCGTGTGGCCGCGCCGGACGCGAGCTTCGCGTTGCCCGAGGCAGGCATCGGAGTCACGGCTGGCTGGTCCGGGACGCAGCGCCTTGCCCGCTTGCTGCCCGAAGCGATCGTGCGCGAACTGGCACTCACCGGTGCGCGGATGACCGCCGAGCGGCTCCATGGGGTCGGCTTCATTAACGAACTGGCGGACCCGCCCTTGCCCCGCGCGCTGGCCGTCGCCGAGCGCGTCGGAACCCTCGCGCCGCTGGCGGTGGAGACGACGAAGCAGGTTCTGAACGCGGCGGTGGGCGAAGGGCGGGAGGCCGCGATCGATGCCATCGCCGCCGCGCGCGTGGCGGCCACGGCGGACAAGGCCGAAGGCGTGGCGGGCTTTCGGGAAAAGCGGCCGCCCAGGTTTCTCGGACGATAATGCAACCGCGCGCGGGATCACCCCCCAACCGGCGCTTGAAATAACCAACCGGTTAGTTATAGTGCGGGTTGCCTGAGGCTGGGAGGGCGAGCGTGTTGGGCAGTCCTGAGCAACCTATCGCGACGCCGGCCGGGCCGCGCGCGCTCCGTATGGTCATCGTCGGCGGCCCGGCGGAACGCGGCGCGGCGGAGGGGCGGCATGGCTGATTATATCATCGTCGGTGCGGGCTCCGCCGGATGCGCGCTGGCCGCCCGACTGAGCGAAGATCCGGATGTATCGGTCTTGTTGCTCGAAGCTGGCGCGCGTGACAGCAGCCCCTTCATCCATATTCCCGTCGGGTTCTATCGCATGACCGGCGGGCCGCTGACCTGGGGGTTTCGGACCGCGCCCCAGCAACACGCGATGGACCGGGAGATCCCCTACGCGCAGGGGCGCGTGCTGGGCGGCGGCAGCTCCATCAATGCCGAGGTGTTCACGCGCGGTTGTCCGGAGGACTATGACGCCTGGGAGGCCGAGTTCGGCTGCACTGGCTGGTCATTCGCGGATGTGCAGCCTTGCTTTCTGCGCGCGGAAGACAACGATACTCTGTCTGGCTTCTGGCACGGCAATGGCGGGCCCTTGGGGGTCTCGACCCAGACGCCGCAGCGCATGACGCGCGCCTTCGTGCAGGCGTGCCAACAGCTCGGCATGCCATACAATCCGGATTTCAACGGCTCCCGGCAGGATGGCGCTGGAACGTACCAGACGACCACGCGCCATGCGCGACGCTGCTCGGCATCCGTCGGCTATCTCAAGCCCGCGCTGAGCCGGCCAAATCTTTCGCTGCGGCTGACGCAGCAGGTCGTTCGCATCGTGGTGGAGCACGGGCGGGCTGTCGGGGTCGAGATCACTGAACACGGCCGCCACGTGGTGTTACGCGCCGAACGCGAAGTGATCCTGGCGGCGGGCGCGATCGGGTCTCCGTGGCTGATGCTGCGGTCTGGCATCGGGCCGGCGGAGGAGTTGCGCGCTGTTGGCGTCGGTGTCGTCGCCGACCTGCCGGGGGTCGGGCGCAACCTGCACGACCATTATGGCATTGATCTCGTCTATGAGCTGGCTGGGCCGTACAGCCTGGACAAATATGCCAAGCCGCTGTGGATGCTGTGGGCGGGGGCCGAATACGCGCTGTTCCGCAAAGGCCCCGTTGCGTCCAACATCGTCGAGGGGGGCGCGTTTTGGTATGCGGACCGCGATGCGCCCACGCCCGATCTCCAATTCCATTTCCTGGTCGGTGCCGGGGTTGAGGCGGGCGTGCCGAAGATCGAGTCCGGTTCCGGCGTGACACTGAATTCCTATGCGGTGCGGCCGCGCGCGCGCGGGTCGGTGCGGTTGCGCTCCGCGGACCCCGCGGAGCAGCCGATCATCGATCCGAACTTCCTGGGCGATCCGTACGATGTCCAGACAGCCACGGAAGGCGTCATGATAAGTCGCGACATCTTCAACCAGCCCGCGTTGAAGGCGCTCATTCGCAAGGAGCACTTCCCCGGTGAGCGGGTTCGCACGCGCGCGGATTTCGAGGCCTATGCGCGCCAGTACGGGCGAACCTCGTATCATCCCGTCGGGACTTGCCGAATGGGCAACGGGGCCGACGCGGTGGTGGACCCGCAACTCCGTGTGTATGGGATTCAAGGTTTGCGCATCTGCGACAGTTCGATCATGCCTCGGCTGGTAAGCTCCAACACCAATGCGCCAAGCATCATGATCGGTGAGAAAGGCAGCGACCTGATCCGCGGCAACAGAGCCGTTGCGACCGCTGGAGTTGTCCCGGCCGAACATTAGGGCGGATTTCCCGGCCCCCACCGGACTCCCGTCGCACGCCGCACCGCGCGCCGTGCCGTGCGACTAGGCCACGTCAACGCGGCGCGAACAGTGCCGCCTCTCGCATGAAAGGAAACACCATGACTGCCGATCTGGGCCCGACCATTGCCGCCGCGAAGGCTGCTCTGCGCCGCAAGCTGCCCAACTACGCCGCCGTGTTCGCCGACATGGCCGCCGAGGTCGGGCGCGAGGCCGAGGAGATCGCCGCGCGCCACAAGGACGGCGACCCGGTGGTGCCGCGCATCGATTACGCCGACATCGTCAGCAACAGCGTGCCGGCCGATGCCGTGGCCGCGATCCGCCGCCATGGCTGCGTCGTGGTGCGCGGCGTGTTTCCGCGCGCGCAGGCCGAGGCCTGGGACGCCGAACTGCTCGACTATGTGCAGCGCAACCACTACATCGAGAAGGCGAAGGCGAAGGGCAATCTCGATAAATATTTCAGCCAGCTGAAAAGCGGCAAGCCGCAGATCTACGGCATCTACTGGTCGTGTCCGCAGATCCAGGCACGGCAGGCCGAAAGCATGGCGACGGCCCGGGCGTGGCTCAATCGCCTGTGGATCTGGGAAAAGGACGGCCAGGAATTTTTCAACCCAGACCGCAACTACAACTACGCCGACCGCATTCGCCAGCGCGAGCCGGGCGACGCCACGCTTGGGCTTTCGCCGCATGTCGATGGTGGCTCGGTGGAACGCTGGATCGACCCCAGCTTCCACCACGTCTATCGCCACGTTTTGTCCGGCGACTGGCGCGCGCACAACCCGTGGGACGGCGAGGGCCGAACGGAAACCAGGGAAATCCCGTCCCCGGCAGTGTGCCGGATGTTCCGCACCTATCAGGGATGGACGGCGCTGACCGAGCAGGGCCCGCGTGACGGCACGCTGCAACTGGTGCCGACGGTCAATGCGATGACCTACATGCTGCTGCGCGCCTTGCAGGACGACGTGCCGGAGGCGGAACTCTGCGGCGCCGCGGCCGGCCGCGCGATGCGCATCAACGAGCAGTATCACGCGCCCTTGCTGCGGGCGCTGGTCCCCGTGCCCAAGGTGCAGCCTGGCGACACGGTGTGGTGGCACCCCGACCTGGTCCACGCGGTGGAAGATGAGAATCACGGCAAAGGCTACAGCAGCGTGATATACATCGGCGCAGCACCGGACTGCGCCAAGAACCGCGCGTTCCAGGAATTGCAGAAGGCCGCGTTCCTGGCCGGCAAAAGCTGCCCGGATTTCGCACCGGAGGACTATGAGGTCGATTTCGCGGGACGCGCGACCGAAGCCGATCTGACGCCGCTTGGGCGCAAGCAGATGGGCTTCGACGCGTGGTGACGCGACCCTGAGACCCGTGCGCGGATAGGACGATACAGGCGGCGTTTCGGCGCCGCCTGCTTGAAGACAATCGCACGCTATGTATCCATCTAGTTACTTTACCGCCGGACTGAGCCATAAGGGGGGCACGGACAATGAATCCAGCCGCGACACGGCGCTTCGGCAGGGTGGACCTGCGGGTCACGCCACTCGGATTTGGCGGCGGGCCGATCGGCAACATCTTCCGTGCTGTCACCGAGGAGGACGCGGCAGCCATCGTCGCGGAGGCGTGGAATGCTGGCGTCCGCTTCTTCGACACCGCGCCGATGTATGGGCACGGCCTGAGCGAGGCCCGGCTGGGCGCGGCGCTGCGCTGGCGGCCGCGCGACGAGTTTGCCATTTCCACCAAAGTCGGGCGCGTACTGACGGCAGCACCCCGCGCGAGCATCGACTTCCGCCCCTGGGTTGATGGGCTGCCGAACAAGATGCGATTCGACTACAGCTATGACGGTACGATGCGCAGCCTGGAAGACAGCCTGCAACGGCTGGGGCTGGAGCGCATCGAGATCGTGTTCATCCACGATTGCGACGTGTTCACGCATGGCCCGCAGCACCAGCCCGGCCGCTTCCGCGAGGCGCTCGACGGCGCGTATCGGGCGCTCGACCGCTTGCGCGGCGAGGGCGTGGTGCGGGCGATCGGCATGGGCGTCAACGAATGGCAGGTGTGCCATGCGGCGCTGCAAGAGCGTGATTTCGACTGCTTCCTGCTCGCCGGGCGGTACACGCTGCTGGAGCAGGAGGCGCTTGACGCCTTCCTGCCGCTTTGCGAGGCGCGTGGTGCGGCAGTGGTGCTGGGGGCAGCCTACAACAGCGGCATTCTTGCGACCGGAGCCGTAGCGGGGGCGAAGTACAATTACGCGCCAGCGCCCGAGCCGGTGCTGGCGCGGGTGCGGCGGATGGAGGCGGTCTGCGCGCGTCATGGCGTGCCGCTGAAGGCGGCGGCGATGCAGTTCGTGCTCGGCCACCCGGCGATCCCGACGACCGTGCCCGGTTGCCGGTCGGTCGAACAGATGGCCGACACCGTCGCCGCCTTCCGGCACGACATCCCGGCGGATTTCTGGGCCGAGTTAAAGCATGAAGGCCTGATCCGGGCGGATGCGCCGGTCCCGGGATAGCGCGGCGTAGCGACGGAGGGGGCGATGCTGAACGAGCAACAGAGCGAAGTCCGCGACATGGTGCGCCGCTTCGCGGAGGCCGAGATCCGACCGGTCGCCGCCTCGCTCGACGAGAGCGAGCGGTTCCCGGCGGAGGTGTATGCGCGCATGGCCGACCTTGGCCTGTTCGGCATCACCGTGCCGGCCGAGCACGGTGGCGCCGGCATGGATGTCCTCAGCTACGCCGTTGTGATGGAGGAACTGTCGCGCGGCTACGCGAGCGTGGCCGATCAGTGCGGGCTGCTGGAACTGCTAAGCACTCTACTGATGGCGCACGGCACAGCGGCGCAGCGGACGAGATATCTCGCGCCGATGCTGCGCGCCGACCTGCGCCCTGCCTATGCAATCACCGAAGCGGAGGCGGGTTCGGACGTCTCCGGCATTCGCACCACGGCGACACGGACGCAGACCGGTTGGCGGCTCGACGGCGGCAAGCTGTGGATTCACAACGCGCCGGTCTGCGACTTCGCCGCGGTGCTCGCGCGCACCGACAAGGACGCGGGGCGGCGCGGCATGAGCATCTTCCTGGTCGATGCCAGCCTGCCGGGGTTCTCGCGCGGCAAGAAGGAACACAAGATGGGCCAGCGCGCGAGCCAGGTCGGCGCGCTGCATTTCGACGGCGTGGAATTGCCGGCGGACGCGCTGCTCGGGCCGGAGGGGCGCGGCTTCCACATCATGATGAGCGTACTGGAGAAGGGCCGCATCGGCATCGCGGCACTGGCCGTGGGCATCGCCCAGGCCGGTCTCGACGCGGCGGTGGACTACGCGCGGCAGCGCAAGCAGTTTGGCCGCCCGATCGCCGACAACCAGGGCCTGCAATGGTTGCTCGCCGACATGGCCAAGGACATCCAGGCGGCCCGGCTGCTGACCTGGGACGCGGCGGCGCGCATGGACCGGGGCGAGAACGCGACGCAGGCCAGCAGCATGGCCAAGTGCTTCGCCGGGGATGCGGCGGTGGCGCACACCGGCAACGCCGTGCAAGTGTTCGGCGGCAGCGGCTACATCCGTGGCTTCGAGGTGGAGCGCCTGTACCGCGACGCGAAGATCTGCCAGATCTACGAAGGAACACAGCAGATACAGCGCACCATCATCGCCCGCGAACTGCTGCGCGCGGGTGCCCATGGCTAACGCGAAATCCGAAGGCGCCGCAGTGGCAAAGGCGCGCGCGCGCGACCCGGCGGCAAGCCGCTTGCGCATCCTGGCGGCGGCGAAGGCCGAGTTCGCGCGCAAGGGTCTGGCGGGGGCGCGGGTGGACACGATCGCCGAGCGGGCCCGCATCAACAAGCGGATGATTTATCACTACTTCGGCAGCAAGAACGACCTTTACCTTGCTGTGCTCGAGGAAGCCTACGGCGACATCCGCCTCGCCGAACGCCTGCTCGATCTGGAGCATCTCGATCCGGTGGAGGCGATCACGAAACTGGTCGAGTTTACCTGGGGCTACTACATCCGCAACCCCGAGTTCCTGCGCCTGATCAACACAGAAAACCTGCACCGCGCCGCGCATCTCAAGCGCTCCAAGCGGATCGCCGAGATGCACTCGCCATTCGTGTCGCTGATCGAGCGGGTGCTGCGGCGCGGCGCCGAGCTTGGGCTGTTCCGCGACGACCTTGATCCCAACCAAGTGTACATCTCGATTGCCGCGCTCGGCTACTACTACCTGAACAACCGCTACACGCTCTCGGTGATCTACGGCTTCGACCTCGGTGCCAAGGATGCGCTGGAACGGCGCCGCGCGGTGATCGTCGACATCGTCCTTTCCTACCTGCGAAAGCCCGATTTGAATTGTGTAAATGCACGAAACGCCTTGAAAAATCCTAGAGGAACGCACTTGAAGTCACCAACTGGTTAGCTATACTGGCCTCCGCGACGCCACCTCCCGGGGCGATGATGCGAACCGCACGCTTGCTGCGTGTCGGCCCGGGCTGGCG
>JAKBCB010000071.1 GCA_021808185.1 Pseudomonadota bacterium | reverse complement strand
GATCGGCGGCGGCAACCTGTTCCGCGGCGTGCGCGCCGCCGCGAGCGGCATGGACCGGGCACAGGCCGACTACATGGGCATGCTGGCGACGGTGATGAACGCGCTGGCGATGCAGAACGCGCTGGAAAAGCGCGGGGTGCCGACGCGGGTGCAATCGGCCATCCCGATGGCCAGCGTCTGCGAGCCGTATATCCGCAGGCGCGCGGTGCGCCATATGGAAAAGGGCCGCGTCGTGGTGTTCGCCGCCGGCACCGGCAACCCGTTCTTCACGACGGACACCGCCGCCGCCCTGCGCGCGGCCGAGATGAACTGCGACACGCTGCTCAAGGGCACCCAGGTCGATGGCGTGTATTCCGCCGACCCGCGCAAGGTGCCGGATGCCACGCGCTTCGAGCAACTGACGTATCTGGAGGTGCTGTCGCGCGATCTGGCGGTGATGGACGCCTCCGCCATCAGCCTTGCGCGCGAAAACGGCCTGCCGATTATCGTCTTCAACATCCACGCCGCCGGCGCCTTCGCCCAGGTCATGCGCGGCGAAGGGCGTTTCACCACCATCGTCGAGACCGACTAGCCCGCCCGGCGGCCAACGCCCCGGACCCCACTCGCACCGCAACGGGAGATCGCCGTGACAACCGATCTGGCCAGCCTCAAGCAAGACCTCACCCGCCGGATGGATGGCGCGCTGGAGACGCTCAAGCGCGATTTCTCCGGGCTCCGCTCCGGCCGCGCCAGCCCCGCGCTGCTGGAGCCGATCCGCGTGGATGCCTATGGCAGCGAAATGCCGCTGCCGCAGGTGGGCACGATCGCGGTGCCGGAGGCGCGGATGATCACCGTGCAGGTCTGGGACCGCAGCTTGGTGAACGCCGTGGTCGCCGCGATCCGCGACGCGGGCCTCGGGCTGAACCCGAGCGGGGACGGCCAGTTGGTGCGCGTGCCGATCCCGCAGCTCACTGGCGAGCGGCGCACCGAGCTGTCCAAGGCCGCGCACAAATACGCCGAGGCCGCGAAGGTCGCGGTACGCGGCGTGCGGCGCGACGGCATGGAGCAGATCAAGGCGCTGGAAAAGAAGCACGCCATCAGCCAGGACGACATGACGCGCTGGCACGACGAGGTGCAGAAGCTGACCGATGGATACATCAAGCGCGTGGACGACGCGCTTGTCGAAAAAGACAAAGAGATCAAGCAGGTCTAGGAACAGAGTGTCGGCGGTCGGCAAGGGAGCGGTGCGAGGGGCGGCGGTTGCGCCGCAATCGGGCGAGCCGGCGGACGGCGCGCCCGTGCCCACGCATGTCGCCATCATCATGGATGGCAACGGCCGCTGGGCGGCGGCGCGCGGGCTGCCGCGCATCGCCGGGCACCGCGCCGGCGCCCAGGCGGTGCGCCGCACCATCGAGGCGGCGATCCGCCACAATGTGGGCTGGCTGACGCTGTACGCCTTCAGCAGCGAGAACTGGCGCCGGCCGCTGGCCGAGGTGATCGACCTGACCGGGCTGCTGCGCCACTACGTCCGCAACGAGGTCGCCGAACTGCACGAGAGCGGCGTGCGCCTGCGCTTCATCGGCGACCGCGCGCGCTTCGATCCCGACATCCAGGACGACCTGCGCCGCGCCGAGCAGAAGACCGAGGGCAACACGCGGCTCAATCTGACAGTCGCCCTGTCGTACGGCGCGCGCGCGGAAATCGTCGCGGCGGCGCGGCTTGTGGCGGAGGCGGCACGCGCCGGCACGCTCGACCCCGCGGCGCTGACCGAGGACGGCTTCGCCCGCTATCTGAACACCGACGGCATTCCCGACCCCGACCTGATCCTGCGCACCAGCGGCGAGCAGCGGCTGTCCAACTTCCTGCTGTGGCAGAGCGCGTATGCCGAGCTGATCTTTCTCGACGTGCTGTGGCCGGATTTCGGGGCCGCGCAGTTCGCCGAGGCGCTGGCCGAGTTTGCCCGGCGCGAGCGGAGGTTCGGTGCAAGGCCCGGATAGCCCGCCCGCGCGCGCGGTCGCGCCGCAATGGGCGGATTTGCGGGTCCGGGCGCTCTCGGCGCTGGTGCTGCTGCCGGTGGGAATCGGCAGCCTGTGGGCTGGCGGCTGGTGGTGGACCGGGCTTGTCGGCTTGGCCGCGATCGGGCTCGCGGCGGAATGGGCGGCGCTGTGCGGTGGCCGCGCCGCCTCGCTTGGCGTGTTCACGCTCCTGGCCACCGGGCTGGCGGCGGCGGGGCAGGCTGGCGCCGCGCTGGTGCTGCTGGCGGCCGCCACGATCACGCTCTGGTGGCGCGACCGGCGCCTCTGGCCCGCGCTCGGCGTGCCCTATGTCGGGCTGGCTTCGGTGGCGCTGGTCTGGCTGCGCGCGGACCCGGCTTCCGGGCGGCGGGACGTGCTGGTGCTGCTGCTGGTGGTGTGGGCGACCGATATCGCCGCCTACGTCGCCGGGCGGCTGATTGGCGGGCCGAAGCTGGCGCCGTCGATTTCTCCCGGCAAGACGTGGTCGGGTGCTGCGGGCGGGCTTCTCGGCGCGCTGCTGGTCGGCTGGATCGCGGCCCCGGGTGCGGCCGGGCCGGCGCTGGCGGCGCTGCTCTCGGTGGTGGCGCAGGCGGGCGACCTGATGGAGAGCGGCATCAAGCGGCGGTTCGGCGTGAAGGACTCGGGCCGGCTCATTCCCGGCCATGGCGGGCTGCTCGACCGACTGGACGGCGTGCTGACGGCGGCCCCGCTGGCCGCCTTGCTGGCGTTCGCCGCAGGACGCGGGGTAGGCTTATGGCAATGACCACCGTCACCGTCCTCGGCAGCACCGGCAGCGTGGGCACGCAGACGCTCGACCTGTTGGCCGGCCAGCGGGAGCGGTTTTCCGTCCGCGCGCTGGTGGGCGGACGCAACGTGGCGCTGCTTGCCGAACAGGCGCGGGCAATGGGCGCGCGGCTTGCGGTGATCGCCGAGCCCAGCCTGCACGCGGCCCTGGCCGAGGCGCTGTCCGGCAGCGGGATCGAGACCGCCAGCGGCCCCGAGGCGGTGGTGGCGGCGGCGGACGCGGGCGCGGACTGGACCATGGCGGCCATCGGCGGCGCGGTCGGCCTGCCGGCCACGCTCGCCGCGATCCGGGGTGGCGGCGCCGTGGCGCTGGCCAACAAGGAGGCGCTGGTCTGCGCCGGCGACGTGATGCTGCGCGCGGTCGCCGCCCACGGCGCCACGCTGCTGCCGGTGGATTCCGAGCACAACGCGATTTTCCAGGCAATGGCGGACGGCAATCGCGACGCCATCGAGAGCATCACGCTGACCGCGTCCGGCGGCCCGTTCCGCACCGCGAGCATCGAGGAGATGGCACGCGCGACGCCCGAGGCGGCGCTGCGCCACCCGGTCTGGTCGATGGGCGCGAAGATCAGCATCGACAGCGCCACGATGATGAACAAGGGCCTGGAACTGATCGAGGCGGCGCGGCTGTTCGGGTTGGCGAGCGAGGCCATCGCCGTGCTGGTGCATCCGCAATCGGTGATCCACGGCATGGTGCATTACCGCGACGGCAGCGTGCTGGCGCAACTCGGCTCGCCGGACATGCGGGTGCCGATCGCGCACACCCTGGCCTGGCCGGGGCGGCTCGCCACACCGGCCAGGCGGCTCGACCTCGCAGCACTTGGCCGGCTGGAGTTCGAGGCGCCGGACCCGGTGCGCTTCCCCGCCTTGCTGCTGGCGCGGCAGGCGCTGGAGGCCGGCGGTGGCGCCCCCTGCGCGCTGAACGCCGCCAACGAGGTGGCGGTGGCGGCGTTCCTCGACCGGCGGCTGGGCTTCCTCGATATCGCCGCAATCGCGGATCATGTGCTGCAACGCCTGGGCGGCGAACCCGCCGACACGCTGGAGGCGGTGCTGGACCTCGATGCGCGCGCCCGCGCCCTCGCGGAACACGCCTGCGCCGCCCGCGACCGACCCGCCGCCTGAGCCCCTGGAGATCGATCGCCGTGTTCAACGCCCTGCCGCCGCCCCTGAACTCCGCGGTCCCGTTCGTGATCGTGCTCGGGGTGCTCGTGTTCTTCCACGAACTCGGCCACTACCTCGCCGCCCGTTGGCGCGGCGTGCATGTGGAGGCGTTTTCCATCGGCTTCGGCCGCGCGCTGGCAAGCTGGACCGACAAGCAGGGCACCAAGTGGAAGCTGGCCTGGATCCCGCTCGGCGGCTACGTCAAGCTGCACGGGCAGGAACAACCCTCGGACGTGGGCGCCGATGTGCGCGCGTTGTGGCAGCCCGGCCGCACCTTCCACGAGAAGCAGGTCGGCTCTCGCGCGATCATCGTCGCCGCCGGACCGATCGCCAATTTCGTGCTGGCGGCGGTGTTGTTCGCGCTGCTGTTCGCCACCGCCGGGCAGCCGGTGATCCTGCCCGAAGTCGGCGACGTGATGGCGAATTCGGCCGCGGCACGGGCCGGGCTGCTGACCGGCGACCGGATCGAGGCGATCGACGGCGCGCCGGTCACGCGGTTCGAGGACATTCAGCACATCATCGCGGCGCATCCAGCGCAGCAACTCAGCCTGCGAATCCGCCGCGGCGAGACCGAACAGACCCTGTCCGTTACCACCGACACGCGCAACGTCGGCGGGCGCGACATCGGCAGCCTCGGCGTGACGGCGCACACGACCGAATTCCATCGCCTGCCGGTGGGGGACGCGGTGGTGGAAGGCGTGGCGCACACCTGGGACGTGATCGCGCAGACCCTCGCCGGGCTGTGGGCCATGATCACCGGCGCGCACGGCGCCGACGATCTCGGCGGGCCGCTGCGCATCGCGCAGCTCTCGGGGCAGGTGGCGCAACTCGGCGTCGCCAGCCTGATCGACTTCATCGCCGTGCTCTCGGTCAATCTCGGACTGATCAACCTGTTCCCGATTCCCGTGCTGGACGGCGGCCACCTGCTGTTTTTCCTGGCCGAGGCGGTACGCGGCAAGCCGCTGCCCAAGCGCGCGGTGGAATACGGGCTGCAAGCCGGATTCGCCCTGCTGGTGGGGCTGTTCGTCTTTGCCACCTGGAACGACCTGTCGCATCTGGGGCTGGTGCGCTGGGTGCGCGGGCTGATCGGCTAGCGCGGCGGGGATCGCGCGGGTAGCGCCGCGCGGTGGCGGCGGCTATTGTCCGCGCCGCCCGGACAGGGCCGAGCCGATAGCCGTCCGACCACATGGGCGGCGCTGACGTTGGGGGTATTGCTTTTGTTTCGAACTTACGTCGCGCTGCTCGCGTCGCTGTTGCTTGTGCTGCCGACGCTGCCGGACGAGGGGGCCGCCCAGGGCCTCCCCGCGCCGATCCGTGTCGCCGCGGCGGCAGTCGATCCGCTGGCTGGCGGCACGATCGCCGCGATTCGCGTCGAGGGCAACCAGCGCATCGAGGAATCCACGATCCGGTCGTACATGCTGGTGCAGCCGGGCGACCCGTTCGATTCGGACCGGCTCGATCGCAGCCTGAAGACGCTTTACGCCACCGGGCTGTTTTCCGATGTCGGCCTGCGGCGCGACGGCCAGACGCTGGTGGTGCGGGTGGTGGAGAACCCCATCGTCAACCGCATCGCCTTCGAGGGCAACCGCAAGCTCAACGACGACACCCTGCGCCCGGAACTGCAACTGCGCCCGCGCGCGGTGTTCACGCCGGCGCTGGCACAGGCGGACCGCCAGCGCCTGCTCGATCTGTACGCGCGTCGCGGCCGATTCGGCGCCACCATCGAGCCGAAGATCGTCAAGCTCGACCAGAACCGCGTCGATGTCATCTTCGAGGTCCACGAAGGCGACGAAACCCTGGTGAGCCGCATCGCCATCGTCGGCAACCACGCCTTCAGCGAGAGCCGGCTGAAGGACGTGATCAACAGCCGCGAGGAGGCATGGTGGCGCATCCTGTCGTCGAGCGACAACTATGATCCGGAACGGGTGAATTTCGACAAGGAATTGCTGCGCCGGTTCTACCAGCACAACGGCTACGCCGACTTCGAGGTCACCAACGCCACCGCCGAACTGGCGCCCGACCGCTCGGCCTTCTTCGTGACGTTCACCGTCAACGAGGGTGAGCGCTACAAGGTATCGAAGGTCTCGGTGAACTCCTCGCTGCGCAAGGTCGATAATGCGACGCTGCAACCGCTGATCGACATCGCGCCGGACGATTGGTACGACGGCGACGCGGTCGAGCGGAACGTGCAGACGCTGACCACGTTCGTGCACGATCGCGGCGTCTCCTTCGTCGATGTGAAGCCGCGCATCTCGCGCGATCGCGACAAGCACCTTGTCGAGCTGGTGTTCGATGTCGCCGAGGGGCCGCGCGTCTATATCGAGCGCATCGACATCGTCGGCAACTCACGCACCCAGGACAAGGTGGTGCGGCGCGAGATGCGCGTGGCCGAGGGCGATGCGTTCAACTCGGCGCTGATCCGCCGCTCCAAGCAGCGGCTACAGGATCTCGGTTACTTCAGCAGCGTCAACATCAGCAGCAATCCGGGCTCGGCGCCGGACCGCAGCGTGCTGACCACCACGATCGACGAGAAGGCCACCGGCTCGCTGACGCTCGGCGGCGGCTACTCGACGGATATCGGCGCGCTGGCCAACGTCGGCATCTCCGAGAACAACATGCTGGGCAGCGGCATCGACGCCAGCATCAATGGCATCATCGCCCAGCTTGAGAACTCGATCGACCTGTCCGTCAACGACCCGTACTTCATGGATCGCAACATCCTCGTCGGGTTGGACATCTTCCGCACCGACAACAACAACCAGTACATCGCGCAGTATAACGAACGCACCGCCGGGTTCTCCCTGCGGGCGGGCTACGCGTTCAGCGAACATCTGCGGCAGTCCTGGACGTACTCCTTGATCGACCGCGACGTGTACGGCGTGGCCCAGGGCGCGAGCGCATACATCCAGGATCTCGCCGGCGTCTCGGATCTGTCGCAGCTTGGCCAGACGCTCACCATCGACTACCGCGACAGCACGGTCGATCCGCACACCGGCTGGGTGCTGCGCGGCGGCACCGACTTCGCGGGCATCGGCGGCACCGAGCGTTTCGTGCGCACCAAGGTCGATGGCCAGTACTTCGTCCCGCTCGATGCATTCAGCGGCAACACCGACTGGGGCATCCAGCTCAGCGCCGGCGCCGGCGCGCTGGTCGATCTCGGCCGGCAGGAGAAGATCATCGACCGCTTCTTCCTCGGTGACGACAATCTGCGCGGCTTCCAGATCGGCGGCGCGGGCCCGCACGCGGTGGTCGGCGGCGACAGCATCGGCGGCCGCTACATCTGGACGCAATCCACCGAGTTGCACTATCCGCTGCCGGTGTCCAACGATCTCGGCATCTCCGGGCGCGCCTTCGTCGATGTCGGCTCGCTGTTCGGCGCGAGTTCCATTCCAGGCAGCCCGATCGTGGACAACCCCGCGCCGCGTGTCGGCGTCGGCCTCGGGATCTCGTGGAAGACCCCGTTCGGGTTGATCAACATCGACATGACGGACCCCGTCGTGAAAAAGCAATACGACCAGACTCAGATCTTCCGCTTCGGCTTCGGTACAAGGTTCTAGTGTACATGGTTCGTTCCCTCGCGCGCGTGGCGCTCGCCGCGGCATTGGTCTCGCAACTGCCGTTCCCGGCGGCGGCGCAGAGCCAGGACTATTTCATTCCCGGACAGGCCAAGCCGGCGCCCGCGCAGCCGCGCCCGGCGCAGAAGCCGGCGGCCAAGCCGGCCAGCCCGGTGCAGGTGGCCCCGTCGCCCCTCGGCGCGCCCGGCACCGCCGGTGGCCCGGCCGATGCACAGGAGCCGCCGCCGCAACTCAACGTGCAACTGCCGCCGCCGCCGGAATTGCCGGCGCTGCCCAAGGGCGAGGCACCACCGGTGGCGATCATCGGTGTGATCGGCGTGCCCGAGGTCATGCGTGCCTCGGTCGCGGCACAGCTCGTCGAAAAGGTGATCGGCGAGCGGCGGACCAAGCTGAACGAGGACGCGCAGAAGGAGCAAGCGGCCTGGCGCGAGATGCAGCAGGGGCTGGCGAATGACCGCGCCAAGCTCTCGGCCGAGCAGATCCGCAACCGCGAACGCGAATTGCAGGAGCGGATCACCAACGCGCAACGCCAGTTCCGCGACCGCAACCGCGTGATCCAGGAAGCGGCGCAATACGCGCTGGCGCAGATCGAGCGGACGCTGATCGCGGTGATCCGGCAGGTGGCCGAGGCGCGCGGCATGAACCTCGTGCTGCACCGCGCCCAGGTGGCGCTGAACGTCAACCAGTTCGACATCACCGAGCAGGTAACGGAGCAACTCAACAAGATCCTGCCGAGCGTGGTGATCCCGCCGGATGGGGTCTCGCCGGCCTCGCTCGCGCCGCCGGCCGCGAAGACTCCCGCCGCCAAGGCGGCCCCCTCCTCGGCGACGACCACCGCCAAACCCGCGACGCCGGCCGCGCCGGCCCCCGCGCCGTAGGCCATGGACGCTTGGTCCGGCGCCGGCGACCCGCGCTTCTTCAGCCGCAGCGGCCCGCAATCGCTGGCCGCGGTGGCGGCGGCCTGCGGGGCGCCGCCGCCAGCGGATGACCGGCTGCTGCACGGCGTGGCGCCGTTGCAGTCGGCCGGGCCGGAGCAGGTGAGCTTTCTGGATAACCGCCGCTACGTCGCTGCGCTGGAACAAAGCCGCGCCGGCGCGGTGATCGTGCATCCCGATCTGGCGGGCAAGGTGCCGGCGGGCGCGGTGGCGCTGGTGGTGCCGCAGCCCTACCTCGCCTGGGCGCGCGTCGCGGCCCTGTTCCATCCGCCGCAGCCGGCGCGGCCGGGCGTGCACCCCAGCGCCGTGGTCGAACCGGGGGCGACGCTCGACCCGGCGGCGGAGGTCGGGCCGCTCGCGGTGATCGGCGCCGGCGCCAGCATCGGCCCGGGCTGCCGGATCGGACCGCACGCGGTGATCGGCGCGGGCGTTGTGCTCGGGCCGGACTGCCGGGTGGGCGCCCATGCCAGCATCAGCCACGCCCTGCTCGGGGCGCGCGTGCATGTCTATCCCGGCGCCCGCATCGGCCAGGAGGGCTTCGGCTTCGCCACGTCGGATACCGGCTTCGTCAGCGTGCCGCAGCTCGGCCGGGTGCTTATTGAGGACGATGTCGAGATCGGCGCCAACAGCACCGTCGATCGCGGCTCGGCACAGGATACCGTGATCGGCGCCGGGTCGCGCCTCGACAACCTGGTGCAGATCGGGCACAACGTCCGCCTTGGGCGCTGCTGCGTGATCGTGGCCCAGGTGGGCATCTCCGGCTCGACCGTGCTCGAGGATTTCGTGATGGTCGGCGGGCAAGGCGGGGTAGCGGGGCATCTGCGCGTCGGCCGGCGTGCCCGGATCGGCGCCCAGGCCGGCGTGATGGCAGATGTGCCGGCTGGCACCGAAGTCGTGGGCAGCCCGGCGACACCGGTGCGGGAATTCTTCCGTCAGGTCGCCACCTTGCGCCGGCTTGCCACGGCGGGGCGGGGATCGGCGGGCGCGCAAGGGACGAAACGGACGGGTTTGGACTGATCGCGATGGACGGAACAGCAAAACAGAACCAGGACGCGGCGGGCACCGTCGCGGGCGATGCGGCGCGCAAGGGCTATGCCCTGGACACGGTCGGCATCATGCGCAAGCTGCCGCACCGCTATCCGTTCCTGATGATCGACCGGGTGACCGACATCGTGCCCGGGCAGTCGGCGATCGGCATCAAGAACGTGTCGATCAATGAATTCTACTTCCAGGGCCATTTCCCGCATGTGCCGCTGATGCCCGGCGTGCTGGTGGTGGAAGCCATGGCGCAAACCGCCGCGGTGCTGGTGCTGGAAACCATCGGCGGGGCCGAGATCGACGGCGCCAAGGGCGTGTATTTCATGTCCGTCGAAGGCGCCAAGTTCCGCCGCCCGGTCGGCCCGGGCGACCAGTTGCGCATCCATGTCGCGGTCGAGCGTAACCGCGGCACTGTCTGGAAATTCACCGGCGTGGCCAAGGTCGATGGGGCGGTGGTTGCGGAAGCCACCTACACCGCCATGGTCACCGACAGGGCCAAGCAACTTTAGCTGGTCCGGGAGAGCCGCTTGAGCGTCATCCATCCGTCCGCGATCGTGGCACCGGGTGCCACGATCGGCGAGGGCGCACGCATCGGCCCGTGGTGCACGATCGGCCCCGAGGTCGTCATCGGCGACGGGGCGGAACTGGTCAGTCACGTCGTCGTCGATGGCCGCACCCGCATCGGCCCCGGCGCCAGGCTCTGGCCGTTCGCCACCGTCGGCCTGCCGCCGCAGGATCTGAAATACAAAGGTGAGCCGACCGAGACCGAGGTCGGCGCGCGTACCCAGGTGCGCGAGCATGTCACCATCCATCGCGGCACCGTCACCGGCAGCGGCGTCACCCGCGTTGGTGCCGACTGCCTGCTGATGGCGGTGGTGCATGTGGCCCATGACTGCGACATCGGCGACGGCGTGATCGTGGCCAACAACGTCGTCATGGGCGGCCATGTGCATATCGGCGACGGCGCGGTGATCGGCGGCGCCGCCGCGCTGCACCAGTTCGTGCGCATCGGCCGCGGCGCGATGATCGGCGGCGTCTCCGGCGTCGAGGCGGACGTGATTCCGTTCGGCACCGTGATCGGCAACCGCGCGCGGCTGACCGGGCTGAACGTCATCGGGCTGAAACGGCGCGGCGTGGACCGCGCGCGCATGCATATGCTGCGGGCGGCGTTCCGGCGCGTCTTCTTCGGCGATCAGGTATTTGCCGAACGAGTGGCCGCCGTTCGCGCCGAATACGGCGGCGAACCGCTGGTGGCGGAAATGCTGGCGTTCGTCGAGGCGCCGAGCAAGCGCGGGCTGATCCGCTCCGCCAGGAGTGCCGACGCCGACGAGGCGTCTTGATCTCGCCGCCGTGCGGCGTGGGTCCGGCGCGGGTCAGTGCAGACGGGCACTGCCCGTCGCGCGCAGCCGCACGTCGTCGCCCGCGTCCAGGGCTTCGCTCGCGTCACTCTCGGCGGCGCACACATTGATCGCGGTCTGCAACGCATCCAGCGTGCGCGCCATGCCGAGCGCGGCGGCTTCCTCGGCCAGCATGCGCAGGCACTGCACGATGCCGCGCGCGGTCGGGTCGCTGTCCACGTCCGGCTCGTCGAGGAATTCGGGGAAGCTCGTGTCGTCGTCCATGCACAGATCCCCCGGCTTGCAGGCGGTGTTGTCGGCGCGCGGATGCCTGCTGCGTAACAACCCGCATTTGTCATATGCCGGATCGGCTGGCACAGGTCCAACGGAAAACACGGCAGCCCGACGGGGTCCGCCATGACGCGGCCGGCGACGCCGCCCACGCTCGGCATCCTGGCCGGCGGCGGCCCGCTGCCCGGGCGGGTCGCGGCGGCGGCGCGCGCGGCAGGGCGGGCGGTGTTCCTGGTCGGTCTGGAAGGCTTCGCGGAGCCTGCGGCGCTCGCCCCCTTCCCGCACGCTTTTGCCCGGCTTGCCGCCGGCGGGCGCATCCTTTCGCTGCTGCGCGAGAACGGTTGCCGCGACATCGTGCTGGTGGGGCCAGTCAAACGGCCCTCGATCTTCGACCTGCGGCCGGACGCGGAGGGCGCGAAAATCATCGCCCGCATCGGCCGCGCGGCGTTCTCCGGCGATGACGGCCTGCTCGCCGCCGTCGTGCGGGTATTGGCCGAGGAAGGGTTTTCCGTGCTCGGCGCTCACGAGATCTTGACCGAAGCGGTCGGCCCGCGCGGGCTGCTCGGCCGGGTGGCGCCGGATGCGGGGGCGATAGAGAACATCGCG
>JAKBCB010000070.1 GCA_021808185.1 Pseudomonadota bacterium | reverse complement strand
GGCGACGTGGACGATTTGCTCGCCCTCCTCGACCGTCATGGTCATCGGCTTTTCGCAGAGCACATGAAAGCCAGCCTCAAGGAAGGCCTTCGTGATCTCGAAATGCGTGGCGTTCGGCGTGGCCACGGTGACAAGATCCACCCGGTCGGGGCGGCCCGCCTCTCCGGCCAGCATGTCTTGCCAGTTGCCGTAGGCGCGATCAGCCGCGATGCCAAGACGCTGGGCATAGTCGCGCCCCGCCTCGGGCCGGTGATCAAGCGCGCCGGCGGCGAATTCGAAGTGACCGTCCGCTTGCGCACCCAGGCGGTGCGCAGGCCCGATCTGGCTCCCCTCGCCCCCACCGATCAGGCCCCATTTCAGCTTTGGCATGTTGGTTATTTTCCCTAAAAGCCGATGGATTTCAGATAGTCACGGTTGGCCCGTGCGTCCGGTAGCGCGGTGCCGGGCAGTGCGGGGTCGCAGTCTTGTTCGACCGTGCACCAGCCATCAAATCCGGCCTTCAGCAGGCGCTGGCGCACAGCCGGAAAGTCGACATCGCCCTTGCCCAGATTGCAGAAGATGCCCTGACCGCATGCCTTGTAGAAACCGGTGCGGTTGGCCACCACATCGGCCTTCACCTCCGGATCAATATCCTTGAAATGCATGTAGGATATGCGGCCGATGTGCCGGTCCATGAAGGCCACCGGATCGAAGCCCGCATAGGAGTGGTGCCCGGTATCGAGGCAGATTTTCAGAATGCTTTCATCCACTTCATCCAGCAGGCGGTCGAGTTCGGGCTCGAAATCCATGAAGCCTGCTGCATGGGCGTGGATGCTGACCGTCAGGCCATAGTCCTCGGTCCCCATTCTGGCGATCGTGGCGATCCGATCGCGGAACGCGGCCCATTCCGCCTGTTCCATCGTCGCGGCTTCGTCCGCCCGCCCAGCGGTCGGCGCACGGCGGGGTGAGATCGAGTCGATCAGCACAAGGTGTCGGGCGCCATGCGCGGTCAGCGCTTTGCAGGTCCGCACGCTTGCATCCATCACCTCATCCCATTTTTCCGGATCATGGAACGGGCGGAACACGACCCCGCCAATGATCTCCAGATTCCGCGCCGCCAGTGCCGGTGCCAGCACCGCCGGGTCTTCGGGCATGTAGCCGATCGGCCCAAGCTCGATCCCCGTGTAGCCCGCAGCCGAGCACTCATCGAGAACGGTTTGCCACGCCGGGTAAGACGGATCGCTGGCGAATTCGATCCCCCAGGAGCAGGGGGCATTGCCGATACGAATGGTCATGAAAGCGCCTTTCAGGGGAATCAGAACGCCGCAACGTCCTGCCATGTTTGGGTGGCGGAGGAGGCAAGCGCCGCGGCGACGATTTGGCTGACCGCCATGCCATCGCGAAAGGTCGGCCACACAGCGGTTCCGCCATGGATCGCTTCGAGGAAATCCTTTGCCTCGATGATGATCTGGTCCTGATAGCCGGTTCCATGCCCCGGCCCCTGGCAGAAGGGTTCGTAATCCGGATGTTCAGGTCCCATCAGAATTTTGATAAATCCGCGCGTGGCCTCCGGCCCTTCGGCACGGTAAAGCCAAAGGGCATTCTGATCTTCCTGATCGAAGCGGATTGCGCCTTTGGTGCCGGTGATCTCGTAGGCGTAGCCCATCTTGCGCCCGGTTGAGACGCGGCTGAAATACATCTGCCCCATCACGCCGCTTGCAAAGCGGCACATCATCTGTGCGTGATCGTCATTGGTGACGGTGCCGCCGGGCCGCACACGATGGATGGTCTCCACTTCGGCGATCACGCGGGCGATTGGCCCGATCAGCGCCAGCGCCGCGTTGATCATATGCGGCGCCAGATCGCCCATCGTGCCATTCGCCATGCCACTGGTGCGCCAGGTTGCCGGCGATTGCGGATCAGCGAGGAAATCCTCGGTGTGTTCGCCCCGGAACCAGGTGACGGTGCCAATCGCGCCCGAAGCAATCAGGTGGCGCGCATAGCGGCTGGCGGGCGTACGGATGTAGTTGAATCCCACCATGTTGACGCATCCGCTGGCCTCGGCTGCCGCCACCATGGCGCGGCTGTCCTCCAGCGACGCCCCCATCGGCTTTTCGCAGAACACCGGCTTGCCCAAAGCAAAGGCCGCCTCGGCAGCGGCGCGGTGGGTGTTTTGTGGCGAGGCGATCACCACCGCCTCGACCTTCGGATCGCTGACCAGGACGTGCCAATCGGCCGTCGCCCTGGCAAAGCCATAGGCCTTGCGATAGCGCTCGGCACTCTGGTCGGAACTTGCGCAAACCATCTCCAGCCGGGGGCGCAGCGCGGTGTTGAACACGGCGCCTGCCGCCAACATGGCAACGGCATGCGCCTTCCCCATGTAGCCGCCACCGAGTATCCCGATGCCTATCTCCGTCATGCTAGCACCCTTGCGCAGTTTTGCATTGCAACCGGTTGCAAACCTTGTATCCTGGGGTGCAGAGAATGACAAGTCGGAATCGCAGCGTGCCCCCGGGCACCCTGCGCTGGGAACCCACTCGGACATGAGCGACAGGACCATCCGCCTGACCACCGCGCAGGCGATCATCCGTTACCTGACACAACAGTTCATCGTCATCGATGGCGACGCGAAGCGGCTGTGCGGCGGCGGCTTCGGCATATTCGGGCACGGCAATGTCACCTGTCTGGGCGAGGCGCTTTACGGATTTCAAAGCGAACTGCCGCTGTACCGTGGACAGAACGAGCAGGGGATGGGCTTCGCGGCCGCCGGATACGCCAAGAAGTGGCTGCGCCAGCGCTTCATGTTCTGCACTGCAAGCGCCGGCCCGGGCACGACCAATCTTTTGACCAGCGCGGCGCTGGCCCATGCCAACCGCCTGCCGATGCTTCTGCTGTGCGGTGATTCCTACGCCACCCGCCTGCCCGATCCGGTGTTGCAGCAGATGGAGAATTTCGGCGACCCGACCTTGGGGGTTACCGACGCGTTCAAGCCGGTGGTGCGCTACTGGGACCGCATCACTCACCCGGCGCAAATCCTGCAGTCTCTTCCGAATGCAATCGCCACCATGCTCGACCCGGCTGATTGCGGCCCGGCATTCCTCGGCCTGCCGCAGGACGTGCAGGGCTGGGCGTACGATTATCCCGCGGTCTGGTTCGAGAGGAAGCTGCACCGGATCCGTCGCCAGACCCCGGATGCCGCCGAGATCGCCGATGCCGCGGCGCTGCTGAAAACCGCGCGCCGGCCGATCATCATTGCCGGCGGCGGTGTTCAGTATTCCCGCGCGGTCGTGGAAATGGCCGCCTTTGCCGAGGCGCACCGCATTCCGGTGGTGGAAACCATCGCTGGCCGGGCCAACATGGTCGCGACGCATCCGCTGAACATCGGGCCTGTCGGGGTCACCGGCTCAACTTCGGCCAATGCCATCGCCGCGGAGGCCGATGTGATCCTTGCGGTGGGCACACGGTTGCAGGACTTCACCACCGGGTCCTGGACCGCGTTTTCGAAAACGGCACGCCTCATCTCCATCAACGCGGCGCGGCACGACGCAGGCAAGCATATGTCCTTGCCGGTGGTGGGCGACGCCAAACTCGCGCTCGCCGCCTTGGGCGGCAGCCTCTTGGGATACACCGCGCCAGACGCGTGGTTGGCCACGGCCAGGCAGCACCGCGCCAAATGGGATGGCTACGTCGCCACCAACGTGGCACCGGGGAACCGGCCGAATTCCTACGCGATCGCCATCGGCGTGGTGAACAGCCTGTGCGACCCGGGCGACCGCGTGGTTGCCGCCGCAGGTGGCCTGCCGGCGGAAGTTACCGCCAACTGGCGCACGCTGACGACAGGCACCGTGGATGTGGAATTCGGCTTTTCCTGCATGGGCTACGAAATCTCCGGCGCCTGGGGCGCCCGCATCGCCCAGACCGAGCAGGCCCCCGAACAGGATACGATTGTATTCATCGGCGATGGCTCCTACATGATGATGAATTCCGACATATATTCATCGGCTCTCAGCCAGAAAAAACTGATCATACTGGTGCTGGACAACGGAGGATTCGCCGTCATCAACAAATTGCAGAACAACACTGGCAACAAAAGCTTCAATAACCTGATCAAGGACTGTCCGACGATCCCCGCACCCTTCGCCGTGGATTTCGAAGCCCACGCCCGCGCGCAGGGCGCGATCGCTGAAACCGTGACCAGCCCGGCTGAACTGGGCGAGGCGTTCAAGCGCGCCAAGGCGGCCGACAAAACGACCGTGATCTGCATGCGCGTCGACCCCCATGTGGGCTGGACCACAGAAGGACACACCTGGTGGGAATGCGGCACGCCACATGTCTCGGATGATCCGCAGGTCACAAAGGCCCATCAGGACTGGGAATCCTCCCGCCCGATGCAGCGGAAGGGCGTCTGATGCGTCTCCAGGCGATTGCCGGCAAGTCCTTCCTTGTGATCGGCCGGGTGGGCATGGACCTGACCCCCTCGCCGCCCGGCACACGCACCCAGGACGCAACCACGATGATGGTGGCGATGGGTGGTTCCTCGGCCAACATTGCCGCCGGCCTTTGCAGGCTGGGGTGCAGCGCAGCACTGGCCACGACGGTATCCGATGATGCCGTAGGCTGGTACTGCCTCAATCAGCTTGATCATTACGGTATCGACCGCACTCACGTGAAGACGACCCGCGGGGAATATCGCACCTCGCTGGCCGTCTACGAGACCAGGATCACGGAGCACCAGTCGGTCATCTACCGTAACAACGCCGCCGATTTTCAGATGTCGGTCGCCGACGTGGAGGCCATCGATTTCAGCCGTTATGGCGCGATGATCACCACGGGTACCGTCTTTGCGGCCGAGCCCTCTCGCGGCGCCGCCCTGCGTGCGTGCGAGCTGGCCCGCGCGGCCGGGCTGCCCATCGTCTTCGATGTCGATTACCGGCCCTACAGTTGGCCATCGGCCGAAATTGCGCAGCAGGTTCTGTCCGAAGTCGGCGCCCTGTCGGACATCATCGTCGGCAATGACGAAGAATTCGGGTTCATGGCCGGCGGCATCTCCAGGGGATTGAACGAGGCCCATTCGCTGGCCGCCCGCGGAGCGGCGATCGTCGTCTACAAACTCGGTGCCCAGGGTTCGGTCACCTACGCCGACGGGCAGGAATTCAGAACCGGGATTTTCCCGGTCAATGCCGTCAAGCCCACCGGCGCGGGGGACAGCTTCCTGGCGGGTTTCATGGCTGCTTTGGCCGAACAACGGCCCCTGCACGATGCAATTCTGCGCGGCTCTGCCTGCGCCGCGATCGTCGTGGCCCGGCCCGGCTGCGCCCCCGCCATGCCCACGCAGCAAGAGCTTGAAGCCTTTCTCGCCGCGCATCCTGGCCCGACATCTGCCTGAAGGGATCAACACATGCATATTCCACCACACGACAATCGCAACATGCCGATCGTCGACGTCGATAGCGAAGTGGTTCCGTTGAATTATTTCAATATCGTAAAACTCAGGCGGGGCGAGGCTTTCGAATACAGGGTTCCGGGCTACGAAACCTGCATCGTGCCGGCGACCGGGACGGTGGACGTTGAAATCGAAGGCGTGCGCTTTGCGGCTTTGGGGAATCGCGGCGCCGATGTCTGGGACGGCGAGCCCGAGGGCGTTTACGTGCCGGTTGGCGCCAGGGTGACAATCCTGTGCATGTCGGACACGACCGAGACATTCATCGCGGGGGGGCGCTTCGAAAAAGTGCTGGACCCCTTCGCGGTGCGCGGCGCCGACATCGATCTGGTGCAATACGGCAGCGACGAAACCAAGACCCACCGCAAGATCAAGCACATCCTCGGCGCAAGACACCACGGCATGGTCGGCCGCCTGCTGGTGAGCGAACTGTTCACGGTCGGCCAGGGCGGCTGGTCGGGCTTCCCCAGCCACAAGCATGACACCGACCGCATGCCGCTCGAAACCCGCCATGACGAGACCTACAATTTCCGCTTCCGGCCGAACTATGGCTCGGGCCTTCAGATGTTGCAGCGTCAGGACAACGTGCCGGGCGATGCCTATCACATCATGGACGGCTCGACGATTTGCCTCGACAAGGGCTATCATCCTTGCGCGGTGCTGCCAGGATACGAAATGTATTACTTCACTATTCTCTCTGGCCTCAGCCAGCGGCCGCTGGTGCAGTATTTCCAGCCGACCCACGCCGCCCAACTGGAGACGATCCCGGGCATCAAGGACATGATTGCGAAATTCAAATGACCCTCGCAACGCTGTCGGAGGTGCTCCAGGCCGCGCTGAAGGGTCGCTATGCCGTGGCCGGGCTGGTCACCCTGGGGTGGGAAGACATGCGCGCCTATGTGGCCGCCGCCGAAGCGGAAGGCGTGCCCGTGATCCTGCAGGCGGGACCTTCCTGCCGCGCGCATACACCGTTGCCAATACTTGGCAAGATGTTCCGGTACCTGGCCGAACATGCCTCGGTTCCGGTCGTGGCCCATCTGGATCACGGCGACACTTACCACGTTTGCAAGGAGGCCCTGGATTGCGGGTTCACCTCGCTGATGTTCGACGGCTCGCGCAAGCCGCTGCGCCAGAATATCGACGAGACCGCCGCCATCGCCGAACTTGCCCACGCGGCCGGCATTTCTTGCGAGGGCGAAATCGGTTTCGTCGGCTATTCGGGGGGCGAAAAATCCGCTGGGACCGATCCGGACGACGCCGCGCAATTTGCCCGCGACACGGCGGTCGACGCACTGGCAATCTCGGTCGGTAATATTCACCTGCAACAAGACAAACAGGGCGCGCTCGATGAGCCGCGCATACGCGCAATCGAGGCACGCACCGGGGTGCCGCTGGTCATCCATGGCGGCTCCGGCGTGCCGCTGGCACAACGGCGCGCGCTGGCGCGGGGATCGAACATCTGCAAGTTCAACATCGGCACCGAATTGCGCATGGCCTTCGGCGAGGCGCTGCGCATCGCCGTCAACCGCGACCCGGCGCGCTACGACCGGGTGGCTATTCTCACCGAAACCCACGACCCCATCGTCGCCGCAACGCGACGTGTGCTCAACAATTTGCATTTCCGCCCAGAATCAGATTGAGCGGTAGGCGGGCGCAACGCCGCACCGCAGGCCGCCTGCCGCGATCGCCGTTCAGCAACATGCCCATGGCGGGCGGCTTCGACGAACGGCATATCGGTCGCCGTCACTGCTTGGTTCATTTCCTGTCTTTTGGCCGGCCGCGTCGTCCTCCCGCCTCCGTCGCGGAACGATGGCTGGACTGTGCCGCATCGCAAACCACCCGGCGGGCGTGCCAGGGCAAAATCGAAGCAATTGTTCACGCGGCAAATCGGCTTGCCCTGGGACCGCGGAGCGCGCTTTGAATGCGAGGCCGTAGTGCCCTGGGAGCCAAGTAGCGTCGAGAGAGCCCCCGCCGGCTTCGGAACCCCGCTCTCCGGAATCCCTCCATGACCCTCATCGTCCCCGCGCTGGCCGAGCGGTCGGCCATGTTCGCATCCCCATCCGCTGCGCCCGATCGGGCGTCCGCCATCCTGCACACCGCCCCCCGCTACCCCTCCCGCACCGCCTGCCGCAGCACGTGTTTCTGAATCTTCCCGGTGCTGGTCTTGGGAAGTTCGCGGAACACCACGCGGCGCGGCACCTTGAAGCGGGCCATGCGGGCGCGGCAGAATTCGATGATCTCCGCTTCCGTCGCCTCCATGCCGGGTTTCAGCTCGATCACCGCGCACGGTGTCTCGCCCCATTTCTCGTCCGGTTGCGCGACGACGGCTGCGTACATCACGGCGGGGTGGCGGTACAGCGTTTCCTCGACTTCCAGCGAGGAAATATTCTCCCCGCCGGAGATGATGATGTCCTTGCTGCGGTCCTGGATCTTCACGTAGCCGTCCGGATACGCGACCGCGAGATCCCCCGTGTGGTACCAGCCGCCGGCGAAGGACAGCGCCGTGGTGGCGGGGTTCTTCAGATAGCCCTTCATGGTGATGTTGCCGCGGAACATGATCTCGCCCATCGTCGTGCCGTCGCGCGGGACGGGCTGCATCGTGTCCGGGTCGATCACCGCCATGCCTTCCTGCAACGGATAGGTCACGCCCTGGCGGCTGAGCAGGCTGGCGCGCTCGTGCAGTTCGCGCCCGGCCCAGTCCTCCTGCACGGCGCAGACGGCGGCGGGGCCGTAGACTTCCGTCAGGCCATAGACGTGGGTGAGTTCGATGCCGATGCGCTCGCACCCCTCGATCAGCGAGGGCGGCGGGGCGGAGGCAGCGATCATGCCGGCGACCTTGTGGGTGATGCCCGTGCGCAGCTCCTCCGGCGCGCCGACCAGCAGGGAATAGACGATGGGCGCGCCGCACATGTGCGTCACTTTATGCTCGCGGATGGCGTCGAGCATGGCGGCGGCTTCCACGCGGCGCAGGCACACGTTGGTGCCGCCGACGGCCGCGATGGTCCACGGGAAGGTCCAGCCGTTGCAGTGGAACAGCGGCAGCGTCCACAGATACACCGGCTTGTGCCCCATGCCGCCCCAGGCGAGCACGTTGCTGATCGCGTTCAAATACGCGCCGCGATAGTGGTACACGACCCCCTTCGGGTCGCCCGTGGTGCCCGATGTGTAGTTCAGCGAAATCGCGTCCCACTCGTCCGCCGGATGCGTCCAGGCGAAATCCGCCTCGCCCTTGGCCAGCAGGGCCTCGTAGGTCAGCGGCCCGATCGGCGCGAGGCCGGAGGTCGCCGCGTCCTCGATATCCACCGCGAGCGGGGGGGCGGCGAGGCGGGCGAGCGCGTCGCGGGCGACGGCTGCGAATTCGCGGTCCACCAGCAGCGCCTTCGCGCCGCCGTGGCGCAGCATGAAGGCGAGCGATTCGGCGTCCAGCCGCGTGTTCAGCGTGTTGATGACGGCGCCGGCCATCGGGATGCCGAAATGCGCCTCGATCATCGCCGGGATGTTGGGCGCGAGCACGGCCACAACGTCGCCCGGCGCGATGCCCCGGCGGCGCAGGGCCGAGGCGAGGCGGCGGGCGCGGGCGTAGGTCTCGGCCCAGCTCTGCCGCACCGCGCCGTGCACGATGGCCAGGCGGTCCGGATACACGTCCGCCGCGCGCGCGATGAACGAGAGCGGGGACAGCGGGACGTAATTGGCCGCGTTCTTGTCCAGCCCCATGCTCCATGCGGTGTCGGTCATCGCGTGCTGTCTCCCCCTGCGGCGTTCAGGCCATATACGTCCCGCCGTTGGCTTGCACCACCTCGCCGGTCATGAAGCTGCTCATGTCGCTGGCCAGGAACACGGCCACGGTCGCGATCTCGGACGGTGCGCCCACGCGCGCGATGGGCGAAGCCGCGCCATAGGCCGCGATCTCGGCCTCGGTCATGCCGTAGCGGGGCTGCGCGGTGTCGATCAGGCCGGGCGCGATGCCGTTCACCCGGATGCCGTGCGGCGCCAGTTCCAGCGCCATCGCGCGGGTCAGCGAGATCACGCCGCCCTTGCTCGCCGAATAATGGCAGCCGAGCACCGAGCCGGCGGCGGCCTGGGAGGCGATGGTAACGACGCTGCCCCGGATGCCCGCCGCCACCATCTGCCGCGCCGCCGCCTGGGTGGCGAAGGCGGTGCCCTTGAGGTTGACGGCATGGGTCGCGTCCCAGGTTTCCTCCGTCAGGTCGAGGAAGGGCGCGCGCGGGTAGATGCCCGCGTTGTTGACCAGCACATCGAGCCGCCCGAGCCCCGCCACCGCGTCCGCCACGATCGCGCGCGCGCCCGCGACGGTGCCGACATCGCCCCGCACCAGCACCGCGCGCCGTCCGAGCGCGCGCGCTTCCTCGGCCAGGGCCTCGGCGGCGGCCCGGTTGTCGAGCCAGTTGATCGCCACGTCCGCACCCTCACGCGCGAACTCCCGCACCGTCGCCGCCCCGATCCCCTGCTGCGCGCCGGTGACGAGGGCGGCCTTGCCGTTCAGGCGCATGGCGATGGTCCTTGCCGGTGAGGCAGCGATTATGCGCGCGGTGTGCGGCGCGGCAATGGCACACCCCGTCGCGCCCCCCTCTCCCGCAAGGGGCGGGGGCTATCCGCCCCCCTCACCCCACATCCGGCCCGCGCGCGTTCGTCCCGATGCGGCCGTGGGCGTCCTTGGCCTGCTGCACCTTCTTCCTCATGTCATCGACAAGTTTCTTGTGCCACTCGGTCAGCTTGCCATCCAGGCCGGGGTTGGTCGCGGCCAGGTTCATCGCGTAGTAATGGCCCGAATACGTGCCGTCCCAATACTTGTGATAGCGGTTCGCGCCATCGACAACCGTGGCGTGGACCTGGTCCGTGGAGTTTATGCCCGTCTCGAACAGCCGCTGGCACAGCGCGTCCAGCGACAGGGTGACGCTGGCGGTCGCGGCACCTTGCAGCACGCCGTCGTTGAACGTGGTGTAGTGCGGGCCGTTGGGATCGCCCACCTTCACGTTGGCGCCGGCCACGCCCAGGAACTCCAGCCAGTTCAACCGGCTCACGTTGCATTGCTGGTTGTAGATGAGCGCGACCTCGGCCTTCGCGTCGGCCAGGGTGAACGCGCCCGCGTCGGCAAGGCGCCTTAGGATGCGGTCGTAGGTGCCCTGGAGCAGCTTGCCGCCCTGGCGGAACTCGTTCATCTCGGCCGCGATGGTCTCCGGCTCGTCCAGCTTGGGGGCCAGTTCGTTCGCGAGCACGACGGCCCCCGGCCAGTCGCCGGCCTTCTGTGCGGCGGCGATCTGCGCGCGATAGGCGGTGTGGGCGCTCAAGTCCCACACGGCGGCAATCCCCAACGCCGCGAAGTCGTCCTCCACCTGCCGCAGCCGCCGCAGCGCCGGTTGCACCAGCGCGTCGTTCTCCTTCCTGGCTTGCTTGACCGCCTCGTTCGTCGCGGCCACCAGGGCTTCCTGTTTCTGCACTTCGGCCAGGGCGGCGGCGTTGGTGTCCTTGCTCAGCGCCGCCGCGAGCGCGGTGTTCACCGCCGCCCGCCCGTCCTCCAGCGCCTTGATCTGCACCGCCGAGCAGCCCGCCGGGTTGGTCGCGGGCAGCGCCGCCGCGCGCTCCGCGATCCCGTCGCGCTCGGCCTGAAGTTTCTGCCGCTCCCGCCGCGCCGCCGCGACCGTCTTGGCCACGGCCGCGATCGTCGGCGCAAGCCCGGCGATCTCGACCTCGATCGGCTTCAGCGCCGCAAGCGACACGCCCGGGGTGGCGATGCGGGTCAGGATCGCGGCGCGCTCGGCCTTCACGCCCGCGACATCCTGGGCGGTGGCGCCGGGCACGATGGCCTCCGGCGCGGCGTCGGCGGGCAGCGCCTTGTCGAGCAGCGCGGTCAGCCGCGCGCGTTCCTGCACCACCGCCGCCGCGTCGGCCAGCAGGCCGCGCAGGGTCGCGATCCCGCCCTCGATCGCCGCCGCGCCCGAGAGTGCCGCGAGCTTGGGCAGCATGGCGGCGACCGCCTTGCGCTGGTCCATCGCCGGCTGCATGTCCTCGGCGCCCGCGCCGGGCACGGCCTCGCCGGGCTTGGCATCGGCTGTCAGCACGGTGTCCAGCAGCGCGGCCAGCCGCTGCCGCTCGGCCACCAGCTCGCGCGCGGTCTTGAGCAGACCGGGCAGCGTCCCGACCGTGGCCTCGATGCCGGCGAAAGCCTCGGGCTTCTCGACGTACTTCGCGATGCTGGCCTCGATCTCCCGGCGCTTGGCGAGCACCGCCCGGACATCGCCCGGCAGCGCCCCGGCCACGCCCGCGTCCGCGCTGTCGGGGGGGATTTGCCCGTCCAGCAGCACGG
>JAKBCB010000069.1 GCA_021808185.1 Pseudomonadota bacterium | reverse complement strand
ATGGCCGAACTGGTCGCCGAGGGCGTCGCGGAATTGCGCGGGCAGGGCTATGTCGAGGGCATCAGCGTGCAGCGCAGCCTGGAAATGCGCTATTCCGGGCAGAACTACGAACTGGAATTGCCCATTGCCTTCGAGGCGTTCACCCCGGACGCGACGGAGAAGCTCTGGCAGCAATTCCACGCGGCGCATGCGGCGCGATTCGGCTTCGACATTCCGGGCGAAATCATAGAGATCGTGAATTTCTCCGCAACCGCCGTCTCGGCCACGCCGAAGCCGGATTTTCTGCGCATCGCGCTGGCCGATGGGCCTGCGATCCCGGCCGCCGAACGCTCGGTGATGTATCCGGGCGGGCGGCTGACGGCGAAGGTGTTCGAGCGCGGCGCGCTGCGCGCCGGCCACGTCGTCGCGGGGCCGGCGATTGTCGAGGAGCCGGCCTCCGTGACCGTGGTCAACCCCGGCCAGGAACTGCGCGTCGATGATTTCGGCCATCTGCTGCTGACCACGATCTGACCGGGAGAGAAGGAAAATGCGCATCTCGGCCAACGGCTACTATGTCGAACGCTACATCAAGTGTGCCAATTGCGGCGAGCTGATCCACGACGGCGGCACGCCGGTCGGGCAGCGGGTGTTCTGCTCGGACTGGTGCATCGACTGGTTCTCGCGTCGCGAGTCCGGCACGGTCGGGCGGCTGCCGCTGCCGCGCGCCAAGGCACGCGGCGAGGACGGGGCGGCGATGGATGTCGTGACCATGAATATCCTCGATTCCACCATGGTCTCGATCTGCCGCGAGATGGGAATCAGCCTGATGAAGACGTCGTATTCGACGATCTTCAACGAGGGCCTGGACTTCACCTGCGCGCTGGCGGACGCCAATGGCGACATGATCGCGGTGGCCGAGTTCTGCCCGGCGCAGATCGGCGGCATCACCATCTGCATCAAGACCTGCGTGCGCGAGATCCCGTTCGACACCATCGAGGACGGCGACGTGATCCTGCACAACGACCCGTATCGCGGCGGGCTGCATGTGCCGGAACATACGTTCTTCAAGCCGATTTTCGTGGACGGCAAGATCTTCGGCTTCGCCGTGTGCATCGGCCATGTCGCGGAAATCGGCGGCATGGTTCCGGGCGGGTTCGCGGGTGAGGCGACGGAAATCTTCCACGAGGGCCTGCGCATCCCGCCCATCAAGATCAAGAAGCGCGGCAAGGACGTGGACGAGGTCTGGAAGCTGCTGCTCGCCAACGTGCGCACGCCGCGCCACAACTACGGCGACCTGCGGGCGATGATCGGCGCGGTGGACCTGGGCGAGCGGCGCACGGTGGAGATCATCCGCAAATACGGCAAGGACGTGTTCTCCCGCACCTGCCGCGATCTGATGGACTATTCCGAGCGGCGCATGCGCGCGGAAATCGGCTCGCTGCCGGACGGTACCTACAGCTTCGGCGACACGGTGGAGAACGACGGCATCGAGGACAAGCCGTACGCGCTGAACGTCGATGTGCATGTCCGGGGCGACGAGATCGTGGCCGATTTCAGTCGCTCGGCCAAACAGGCGCGCGGGCCGATCAACGCGACGCTCGGCGTGACCACGGGTGCGACCTACAACGCGCTGCTGCACATGACCGACGCGACCATTCCGAAGAATTCCGGCTGCTTCCGCCCGATCCGCGTGGTCGCCTCGCCGGGGTCGGTGGTGAACGTGGACTATCCGGGGCCGCTGGTGGCCGGCAATACCGAGACGCATCCGCGCCTCGCCGGCATCGTCATCGGGGCGCTCGCGCAGGCGGCGCCCACGCGGGCGATGGCGGCCGAAAGTGCCACCGGCGGGAATTTCGTCTTCGGCGGCCACCATCCGGTGCTCGACGAGTATTACGCCTGCTACGATCTGATGTCCGGCGGCTGGGGCGCGCGGCACGACGCCGATGGCAACAACGCGGTGATCTGCATCAACGGCAACTGCCGCTTCAACCCGACCGAGGTGTTCGAGACCCGCTTTCCGTTCCGGGTGGAGGATTTTTCCCTGGTGCCGGACTCCGCCGGCGCGGGCACGTTCAGGGGCGGGCTCGGGTTTCAGCGCGTGCTGATGGCGGTGGACGCCGACATCACCGCCAGCCAATGCACCGACCGCCACCATATCCATAGCTGGGGCCTGTTCGGGGGCGGGGAGGGGGCGAACGGCGCCACCCTGATCCGCCGCGCCGGGTCCGGGGAGTGGCTGACCGTGCAGCAGGCGTACAACAAGGTCTCATCCAGCAAGTTCTCCAACATCACGCTGCACGCGGGCGACCGCGCGCTGGTGCGCGTCTCCGGCGGCGGCGGGTTCGGTCCGCCCACGGCCCGCGACCCCGCGCGCATCCAGGAGGACGTGCGCGAGGGCTTCGTGACCGAGGAAGGCGCGCGGCGGGACTACGGCTACGGCGGGCCGCTTTAGCCCCGCAGCGGCATCGCGACGGGACGCATCGGCGCGCCCGTCGCGCCGCGAAGCTTGATGCAGGCGCCGATGAAGGCGAACTCGTACACCCGGTCGGCGGCGAGTTCGTCGAGCTGCGCCATCTCCAGGATCGGCACGCCGGCCTCGGCGAACAGGTAGCAGTGCACCGGTAGGTAGTTGGTCGGGTCGCTGGAGGGGGTCTGCTCCACCGTCAGATTGTCGGCGCCGATCATGATCGCGCCGCCCTTGCACAAATACTCGGCACCTTCGCGGTTCAGCCCGGGGATCGCCGCACAGTATTTCGGCGTGTCCAGCCGGTCCACCATCTTGCCGGTGCGCAAAAGTACCACGTCGCCGGGTTGCAGCGCGGTGCCCTGGTGTTTCAGGCAGTCGGCAATCTCCTGCGCGCCGATGCCGTGGCTTGGCGGCAGCACGTTCAGCCCGTGCATCCCGGCGATGTCCAGCATGATGCCGCGCGCGAACATCGGCGGATGCTTCTCCGCCCCGCACACGTCCCACACGCGGCTGCCGAGATGCTCATCGACCGAGAAATTGTTCCAGATTTTGCCGTTGTAGCCGAAATGATTGAGCGTATCGATGTGGGTGCCGCAATGCGTGTACATGGATATCGCATCGCCCGAGTAGGCAATGCGTTCCACCATTTCGGCCGGCGCGTGCATCGAGTTCCACACTTTTTCGCCCGGCGGGGTGTGTGTCATCCAGATCTGGTAGGTCGGGTCGCCCGCCGCCGTCCAGCCTGGCATGCCGACGAAATTGTCCACGGAGAGGTCGTACACGCGCGAGGCATCCGCCCGGCGCATGATGGCATCGCGTGAGGCGGCGTCGATCAGGTTGAGCATCCCGATCTCGTCCCCCGGCCCGAACGGGCTGGTGGTGACTTTGCGGAAATTGGCGTTCCAGGCGGCGATTCGCTGCTTCATCGCCTCATCGACGATCCGGGGGGAGCACATCCGAAGCCTCCTTGTTCTTGGGTCGCGTGGCACCGGCGGCGATGCAAACGCCAAGCCGGGCGGGCTGGCACGTCGGAAGTGATTGACAAGGTGCCCCGCAAGGCGTTGACACCTTGGCCGCGCGGCGCAACCGGCCGCGCCCTACAGCATGGAACGCATGTGCATGGCAGTCGAGACGCCGACGACGGACGCCGCAACCGATGCGCCGGAGGGCGCGCGCGACTTCATCCGCGAGCTGATCCAGTCGGACCTGCAAGCCGGCCGCGTGGCGGGCGTGGTCACGCGCTTCCCGCCGGAGCCGAACGGCTACCTGCATCTGGGCCACGCGAAATCCATCTGCCTGAATTTCGGCGTCGCCCAGGAATTCGGCGGCCGCTGCCACCTGCGCTTCGACGACACCAACCCGGTGAAGGAGGAGCAGGAGTTCATCGACGCGATCAAGCGTGATGTGCGCTGGCTTGGCTTCGACTGGGGCGAGCATCTATACCATGCCTCGGATTATTTCGAGCAACTGTATCAGTGGGCGGAACACCTGATCCGCGCCGGCCTCGCCTATGTGGACGATACGCCGGTGGATGAGATGCGCGCCCTGCGCGGCACGCTGACCGAGCCGGGGCAGGCGAGCGTGTACCGGGACCGCCCGGTGGACGAGAACCTCGACCTGTTCCGCCGCATGCGCGGCGGCGAATTTCCGAACGGGGCGCGCGTGCTGCGCGCGAAGATCGACCTTGCCGCCGGTAACATGAACCTGCGCGACCCGGTGCTGTACCGTATCCTGCACGCGGCCCACCCGCGCACCGGAACCGCCTGGTGCATCTATCCTACTTATGATTTCGCGCACGGGCAATCGGACGCCATCGAACACGTCACCCACTCGCTCTGCACGCTGGAGTTCGCGGACCATCGCCCGCTCTACGACTGGCTGATCGCGCACCTGCCCGTGCCCGCGGTGCCGCGCCAGACCGAGTTTGCCCGCCTCAACCTTGGCTACACGGTCCTGTCCAAGCGCAACCTGACGGAGCTGGTGCGGCGCGGCCACGTGACCGGCTGGGACGACCCGCGCATGCCCACCCTCGCGGGGCTGCGCCGGCGTGGCGTGCCGCCGGAGGCGATCCGGACCTTTGTGCGCAACATCGGCATGGCCCGCGCCAACAGCCTTGTCGATCTCGCGCTGTTCGAGCACGCGATCAGGGACCGGCTGAACGCGTCGGCGGAACGGCGCATGGCGGTGCTGCGGCCGCTGAAGCTGGTGATCGAGAATTTTCCCGAAGGCCACTCGGACGAACTGGTGGCGGTCAACCATCCGGACAACCCGGAGGCGGGCACACGCACCCTGCGCTTCGGGCGCGAAATCTATGTCGAGCGCGATGACTTCATGGAAACGCCGCCGAAGAAATTCTACCGCCTGTCGCCGGGGCGCGAAGTGCGGCTGCGCTACGCCTACCTCGTCACCTGCCGCGAGGTCGTGAAGAACGACGCAGGCGAAGTCGTGGAACTGCGCTGCACCTACGACCCCGCGAGCCGTGGCGGCAACGCACCGGATGGACGCAAGGTGCAGGCGACGCTGCACTGGGTCTGTGCCGCCGAGGCGCGCCCGGCCGAAGTCCGGCTCTACAGCACCCTGTTCAACCGGCCCGAGCCCTCCGCCGAGGGTGACATTTTCGCGGCGCTGAACCCGGCCTCTCTGGAGGTGCTGACCGGCGCCCTGGTGGAACCGTCGCTGGCCAACGTGCCGGCGGGCGAGGCGGTGCAGTTCGAACGCCAGGGCTATTTCTGCCTCGATGCCGAGAGCGCGCCGGAGAAGTTGGTGTTCAACCGGACGATCGGGCTGCGCGATACCTGGGCGAAGGTGCAGGCGGCAAGTTAAGCAAGGTCGGGGCGCCGCCCCGAACCCCGCCAAGGGCCGGCGGCCCTTGGAACCCGCCTGTGGCTTCGATGAACATTCCGAACTCGGAACAAAATGGGCGTGCCAGGACACCCGCCCGGTTCAGGCGGGCTGCGGCAGCGGCGGGCCGCAGGCGTGGGCCAGCCTCGGCCTTGGCGCTGGCGCTGGCGCTGGCGCAGGCGGGGCCTGGAGCGGGACCGGTGGGGCCGGCGCCGACGGGGCGGCCTGCCGGCTTCGGGCCAGGACCGGCGGCGGCCTGAGCCGCAGCATCCAGAGGAGCGGGCGCAGCGTTCGCGCCATCTCCGCCGGCGCCGCCGCGATCAGCGCGGCCATCTCGGGATCGCGCAACAGATGTTCGAGCTGCGCGCGATAGCCCACCGCCTCTGGCACCAGCGTCAGCAGCCAGCCGAATGTTTGCGGCAACGGGTTTTTCCGCCGGGGTGTCAGGGCGACCGGTCTCCGGCGCGGGGCGGTGCGGCGCGGGACAAAACCGCCGGAGGCGATGCGCGCGGCGAGCCGGGCAAAACGCTGGTTGATCTCCCGAATGCGGCCCAGCAGCAGCCCAATCAACGGCCCGGCGAGCCGCCCGCCGACGCCACGGTCCGCGATCGCCCGGGCCAGCCATTGGAGAATGGTGGCAAAACTCTCGGCCGGGGTGCGGGGCGGGGGATTGGGCACGGCGTAAAGTTAGTAAAATTGACAATATCTGGGCAACAGGAATAACGTCGGCTGGAGGCGGTGGGGGCGCAAAGGTCGGGGCGCCGCCCCGAACCCCGCCGAGACCCGGCCAAGCGCACGGTGGCCCGCGCGGCGATCCGCGCGCATGATGGCAACGTGCCGGTGACCGACGAAAACACCGCCCTCTTTTTTGCTGGATGACGCCCGCCATGGACATTCTTGAGACGATCGCCCCCGCCCTGCCGGAGCCTGCCATCGGCGCCGCCGTGCCGCGCAACCCCGGCACGGCCCTGCATGCCGACTGGTTCGACGCCGTGCAGGTGAACCTCTCCGCGACCGAGCGGCGCGCCGGCAGCTATGGCGCAAGGCGGTCGGTGAAGAAGCAGTATCAGGCGGCGTGGCTGGTCAAGGCGATCCAGTGCATCGACCTGACCACGCTGGCCGGCGACGACACGCCGGGGCGCGTGCACCGGCTGTGCTGGAAGGCGCGACGGCCGATCCGCGACGACATTGTCGCGGCGCTGGGCCTGTCCGACGCACCGCCCACCGTTGGCGCCGTCTGCGTCTATCCGGCCATGGTGGGCCCGGCGGTGCGCGCGCTCGACGGGTCCGGCATCCCGGTCGCGTCGGTCGCCACCGGCTTTCCCGCCGGGCTCACGCCGCTGCCGCAGCGGCTGGCGGAAATCCGCTACGCGGTGGAGCAGGGCGCGCACGAGATCGACATCGTCATTCACCGCGCGCAGGTGCTGACGCAGGACTGGACGGCGCTGTACGACGAGATCAGCGCCATGCGCGCCGCCTGCGGGCCGGCGCACATGAAGGCCATCCTCGGCACTGGCGATCTGCGCACGCTGCGCAACGTCTATCGGGCCAGCATGGTGGCGATGATGGCGGGCGCGGATTTCATCAAGACCTCGACCGGCAAGGAGGATGTCAACGCGACGCTGCCGGTGAGCCTGACCATGGCGCGCGCGCTGCGCGACTACGGCGAACGCACCGGCCACGCCATCGGCTTCAAGCCGGCGGGCGGGCTGCGCACCGCGAAAGACGCGCTGACCTGGCAGACACTGATGCGCGAGGAACTGGGCCGGCGCTGGCTGGAGCCGGACCTGTTCCGCATCGGCGCCAGCTCGCTGCTCGGCGACATCGAGCGCCAGCTTGAACACTTCGTCACCGGTCGCTACGCGGCCGCCACCCACCACGCCCTTGCCTGAGGATCACCCCGTGTCCAGCGTGCCCCCGCCGAGCGTGAAAGAGATTCTGCACACCATGGATTACGGCCAGTCGCCCGAATCCGAGAGCCATGTCACGGCGTGGCTGGATCAACACAAAGCCGGCTTCCACCACTACATCGGCGGCAGCTTCGTGCCATCGCTCGATGGTGCCAGCTTCGCGGTGATGAACCCCGCGCGCGACACGCTGCTCGGCCGCGTCGCCGAGGGCAAGGCGGCCGACATCGACGCGGCGGTGGCGGCGGCGCGCGCGGCGCTGCCCGGCTGGGCGGGCCTGCCGGGGCACGAACGCGCGCGCTTCCTGTACGCCATCGCGCGGCATGTGCAGAAGCGGGAGCGGTTTCTCTCGGTGCTGGAATCGCTCGACAACGGCAAGCCGATCCGCGAGAGCCGCGACATCGACATCCCGCTGGTGGCGCGGCATTTCTACCATCACGCCGGCTGGGCCGAACTGATCGCGAGCGAGTTTCCCGGCCACGGCCCGGTGGGCGTGTGCGGCCAGATCATCCCGTGGAATTTTCCCCTGCTGATGCTGGCATGGAAGATCGCGCCGGCCTTGGCCGCCGGCAACACGGTTGTTCTCAAGCCCGCCGAATTCACCCCGCTGAGCGCGCTGGCGTTCGCCGAGATCTGTCATGAAATCGGCTTGCCCGCCGGTGTCGTCAACATCGTCTGCGGCGACGGCGGGACGGGTGCGGCCCTGGTGGCGCACCCGGACGTGGACAAGATCGCCTTCACCGGATCGACCGAAGTCGGCCGCATCATCCGCAAGGCCACGGCCGGCACCGGCAAGAAACTCTCCCTGGAACTGGGCGGCAAATCGCCCTTCATCGTGTTCGAGGACGCCGACATCGACGGCGCTGTCGAAGGGGTTGTCGATGCCATCTGGTTCAATCAGGGGCAGGTCTGCTGCGCGGGCTCCCGCCTGTTGATCCAGGAAGGCATCGCCGAGCGCTTCCTCGGCAAACTGCGGCGGCGCATGGCCACGCTGCACGTGGGCGATCCGCTCGACAAATCCATCGATATCGGCGCCATCGTGGCGCCCGTACAGCTCCGCCGCATCGAGGAGCTGGTGCGACAGGGGCAAGCGGAAGGTGGCACGCTGTGGCAGGCGGAATGCCCGCTGCCCGATCGCGGCAGCTTCTATCCGCCGTCGCTGTTCGTCGATGTCGAGCCCGCCGCGACCGTGGCCGAGGTGGAAATCTTCGGCCCCGTCGCGGTGGCGATGACGTTCCGCACGCCGGCCGAAGCGGTGCAGCTTGCCAACCACACGCGCTACGGTCTGGCGGCCTCCGTGTGGTCGGAGAACATCAACCTCGCGCTCGACACCGCCGCCGCGATGAAGGCCGGCGTGGTGTGGGTGAACTCCACCAACCTGTTCGACGCGGCGGCCGGCTTCGGCGGCTATCGCGAGAGCGGTTTTGGCCGCGAGGGCGGGCGCGAGGGATTGAGCGAATACCTCGTCGCCGACTGGGAAAAGTCGCTGCCGGAGGTGCCGGCCACCAGCACCGCTCTGTCGGTGACGCCAACCGCGCCCGCCGCCGCCGCCGGCATCGACCGCACCGCCAAGCTCTATATCGGCGGTAAGCAGGCGCGGCCGGATTCCGGCTACAGCTACGCGGTGGCCGATGCGAACGGGGCGACGCTCGGCCTCGCCGGCCTCGGCAACCGCAAGGACATCCGTAACGCGGTCGAGGCAGCCTCCGCCGCCACGCGCGGCTGGGGCGCGGCAACGGCGCACAACCGCGCGCAGGTGCTGTACTACATCGCGGAAAATCTTGAGACGCGCGCGGCGGAGTTCGAGAGCCGTCTGCGCGGCTTCGGCCACGATGCCGCCACCGCGCGCGCGGAAGTTGCGGCCTCCGTGCGGCGGATGTTCCACTACGCGGCCTGGGCCGACAAATACGACGGCCGCGTGCATGCCACCCGCTCGCGCCACGTCACGCTGGCGATGACCGAGCCGTTCGGCGTGATGGGCGTTGTCTGCCCGGACGAAGCGCCATTGCTGGGCTTCGTCTCGCTGGTGCTGCCGGCGATCGCCATGGGCAACTGCGTCGTGGCAGTGCCCTCGCCGACGCAGCCGCTGGCAGCGACCGATCTGTATCAGGTGCTGGACACATCGGACGTGCCCGGCGGCGTCGTCAACATCGTCACTGGCGAGCGCGACGACCTGGCGAAAACCCTTGCCGAGCACGACGCGGTGGCGGCGCTGTGGTATTTCGGCCCGGCCACGGGCGCCGCGGCGGCCGAAGCGGCCTCGGCCGGCAATCTGAAAGCCTGCTGGACCAGCAACGGCAAGGCGCGCGACTGGTTCTCCGCCGAACAAGGGCAAGGGGAAACCTTCCTGCGCCGGGCGACGCAGATCAAGAACATCTGGGTGCCGTACGGGGAGTAGGCGGCGCGTCCGCGCGATCAGCTTGCGTCGTGGCACGCGGCGATCGCGCGGGCGAACATATCGCTGGCATCGAGGATCGTCAGGCGCGGCATCGATTCGGGGCGCACCCGGAACGGCGGCACGGTGTTGGCGACGGTGATGCCATCCAGCAGCCTGGATGCGAACAGCTCCGGCGCTCCCTCCACGAACAGGCCATGCGCCGCCGCGGCATGGACGGCGGTCGCGCCGGCATCGCGGCACGCTTGGGCGGCCCGCAACAGGGTGCCGCCGGTGCTGATCAGATCGTCCACGATCAGCGCCACCTTGCCGCGCACATCGCCGGCCAGCAGCGCGCCCGTCACCACGCCGCTGGAGCGGAATTTTTCCATGTAGGCGCTGCCGACATCCGCCTCCAGCAGATGTTCGAGCGCCTGGCGGACCTGCTCGGCCCGTTTGCTGCCGCCGGCATCGGGCGAGACCGCGACCGCCTGCTTGCCACGGAGCAGCGGCGCGAAATGCCCGGCCAGCAGCGGCGCGCTGTCGATGTGCCATGTCGGGCAGCGGAACGCATTCTCGAACGCCGCCACGTTGTGGACTTCCATCGCGATCATGCGGTCCACGCCCACCGCCTCGAACAGCGCCGCGACATAGCGCGTGACGATCGGATCGTTCGGCTTGGTCCGCCGATCCTTGCGCGCATAGCACAAATAGGGTGTGACGGCGGTGACGCGCGCCGCGCCCGAGTCCTTCAGCGCGCCACAGAAGAACAGCAACCGGCACAGCTTGTCGTTGCCGCTCTCCCCCGCGTCGCCGTGCAACGTGTGCAGGACGAACACGTCGTGCCCGCGCACATCCTGCAACGGGCGGGTCTTGTGCTCGCCATCCTCGAAGGTCCGTTCCTCGTGCAGCGCGAGCGCCACCTCGAGCCGCCCGGCCACCTGCTCAGCGAGGGCGCGGCTGCCGTGCAACCCGAACAGCGACAAGGGGGAACGGCTCATCGAGACCTCCTGCTATGGCCCGAGGCTGCCCGCGAAATCCCGCGCCCTCTCGAGCAGGCTGACCACCTCGGCATCGGATAGTTGCGGGAACTGCCGGTAGAACTGGCCGACGGCATGGAAGTCGGCCGGCATGTGCAGACAGATGGTGTCGTCCGCTTCCTGGCGCAGGCGTCGCATGGCGTCGGGCGCCCCGACCGGAACCGCGAGCACCAGCCGCGCCGGCCCGCGCCCGCGCGTGGCGCGCAGGGCCGCCAGCATGGTGGCGCCGGTGGCGACGCCGTCATCGACCAGGATCGCGGTGCGGCCGGCAATCTCGACGGGCGCCCGGCCGCCAAGATAGGCTTGGCGTCGGCGGTCGATCTCCCGCAATGCCGCCGCCTTCGCCTTGGCCAGGTAGTCCGGGGTGACACCCAGCAGATGGATGAGCCGGTCGTCGCTCACCAGTTCCGGCGTGGCGCCGTCGGCCACGGCACCGATGGCCAGTTCCTCCTGATCGGGCGCGCCGATCTTGCGCACCAGCGCGAGATCGAGCGGTGCACGCAAGGCACGGGCGACCTCGAACGCCACCGGCACGCCGCCGCGCGGCAAAGCCAGCACAACCGGCCGCCGAGGCTTCAGCGCCAGCACCCGTCGCACCAGACATTGCCCGGCCTCGTGCCGGTCCTGAAATGGCAGCCCGCCGTGAGCCTCAGCTTCGCCCTTCGCTGTCATGGCCCGCCTCTCGCCCGTTGGTAGATTGGACGCCCTGCCCCACGGCGCATTGATCGAGGTCAACCGGCCGCTGCCACCGCCCCTCGAACACGACGCCCGCGGCCGAGGCCAATTTCCTGGCCCGGGCGCGCTCGGTCGTGTCGCGAAAGTCCGCTTCGAGCAGCACCGAACAGCCGCCCGCCAGCGCGCAAGACGCCTCATGCCAGCCAGCTTCGCCGGCGGCTGCCAGATGCACGATGCGGGCGCCGGGGGGCGGTGCCATGCGCGCGGCAAGTTGGTCCGCCAGATCGCGCCGCTCGTCGTCGCGGTCGCCGCCGAGCGCGATCAGGCGCGGTGGCGCGGGGGCCAGAAAGCGCAGGCCCGCATCGACGTGCCGGCGGGCCAGCGCCATCCGCCGCGCCGCCCGGGACGCATCCGCCTGCCGTGCCGCGCTGCCCGCCAGCGCGTAACCGCGCGTCGCAGCGCGCAGGGCAAGGCGGCGAGGGTGCGC
>JAKBCB010000068.1 GCA_021808185.1 Pseudomonadota bacterium | reverse complement strand
GCGCCGCTGCTGCTGGCGGCCGAGGCCGGGCGGGCGGTGTTCGTCACCAGCGGCATCGTGCGCCGCCCCGCCGCCTACTGGGGCGCGTATGGCGCGACCAAGGCGGGGCTGGAACACCTGATCCTGGCGTGGGCCGAGGAGACGCGCACCACGCGGCTGCGGGTGAACCTGTTCGATCCGGGCGTGGTCGCCACGCGCCTGCGAGCGGCGGCGATGCCGGGGGAGAACCCGGCCACGTTGCGCAAGCCCGAGGATGTGGCGCCGATGCTGGCGGATCTGTGCGCGCCCTCCGAGGCGCGGCATGGCGAGGTGGTCCGCATCGACGATTAGCCGGCTTCCGGCAGGAAGCGGTCCACGGCGCGGGCGACTTCCTCGGCGATGAAGTCGCGCGTGACCTGGATGCGCGCGAGGTCGCGCAGGTCGGAATGCACGATCATCCAGAAGGTGCGGACGATGCGTACCTCGGCGGGCAGCACGCGCACCAGCCGCGGGTCGGGATCGGCCAGGAAGCAGGGCAGCACGCACAGCCCGGCGCCGGAAGCCGTCGCCTGCAACTGCGCGATCAGGTTGGAACTGCGCAGCCTTGGCGAAATCGCCTAGTACATGAACGGCACGTAGTCCAATTCCGGCGCGAAGATCAGGTCGTCGATGTAGCTGATGAAGGGGCGCGCGGCGATGTCCTCGGCCGTGGCGATGCCGGCCCAGAGCGCGGGGTACGCGCGGGCGGCGTACAGGCCAAGCTCGTAGTCGGTCAGCTTGCGCGCGTGCAGCCGGCCGTGCGCCGGGCGGGACAGGCCGATGGCGATGTCCGCCTCCCGCCGGGACAGCGAGAAGCTGCGCGGGGTGGCCACGAGGTCGATGTCCAGATCGGGGTGCGCCGCGAGCAGCCGGCCGACGACAGGGGCGAGGAAGGCGGTACCGAACCCGTCCGGCGCACCGATGCGCACGGCGCCGGAGACGCGCGAACTGCCCTGGCCGACATCGGACTGGATGGCAAGCACCGTGCTTTCCAGTGTCTCGGCGCGGTGCAGCAGCCGGTCGCCCTGCGGGGTCAGCGTGTAGCCGGAGACCCGACGCTCGAACAGCTTTGCGCCAAGTGCCGCCTCCAGCGTCGCGAGGCGGCGGCCGAGGGTGGAATGGTCGATGCGCAGGCGCTTGGCGGCGGTGGTGAGCTTGCCGGCGCGGGCGACAGCGAGGAAGGATTGCAGCAGATCCCAGTCGAAGGATTGGTCCATGCGAATCCATGCACATTGGAAGTGGAAACACCCCGCTATTCCGGTGCATGAATTCGGCTAAGCAGCAACGCGGAAATCAGCGGGGAGAACGCCATGCGTGACATCGGGCATTTCGTTGGCGGCAAGGCCGTGCCGGGAAGCAGCGGGCGGTTCGCCGATGTGTTCAACCCATCGACCGGGGCGGTGCAGGCGCGGGTGGCGCTGGCCAGCGCGGCGGAGTTGCGCGCAGCGGTGGAGAACGCGCGCGCGGCGCAGCCGGGCTGGGCGGCCACGAACCCGCAGCGCCGCGCCCGCGTGCTGATGAACTTCCTGCAACTGGTGCAGCGCGATTACCAGGCTCTCGCGGAATTGCTGGCCAGCGAGCACGGCAAGACCGTGCCGGACGCGAAGGGCGACATCCAGCGCGGGCTGGAGGTGATCGAGTTCGCCACCGGCATTCCGCATCTGCTGAAGGGCGAGTACACTGACTCCGCCGGCACCGGCATCGACGTGTATTCGATGCGCCAGCCGCTGGGCGTGGTGGCGGGCATCACCCCGTTCAATTTTCCGGCGATGATTCCGTTGTGGAAAGCCGGCCCCGCGCTCGCCTGCGGCAACGCTTTCCTGCTCAAGCCGTCCGAGCGCGATCCCTCGGTGCCGCTGCGGCTGGCCGAACTGTTTCTGGAAGCCGGATTGCCGCCGGGCGTGTTCAACGTGGTCAACGGCGACAAGGAAGCGGTGGACGCGATCCTCGATGACCCGGACATCAAGGCGGTGGGCTTCGTCGGGTCCACCCCGATCGCGCACTACATCTACCGGCGGGCGGCCGAGACCGGCAAGCGCGCGCAATGCTTCGGCGGCGCGAAGAACCACGCCATCGTCATGCCGGACGCCGACATGGACCAGACCGTCGATGCGCTGATCGGCGCCGGCTACGGCTCGGCCGGCGAGCGCTGCATGGCGATCTCGGTCGCGGTGCCGGTCGGCAAGGAGACGGCGGACCGGCTGATGAGCAAGCTGATCCCGCGCGTGGAAAGCCTGAAGATCGGCCCCTCGCACGACGGCGCGGCCGATTACGGGCCGCTGGTCACGAAGCAGGCGTTGCAGCGGGTCCACGAATATATCGACATCGGCGTCAAGGAAGGTGCGAGCCTCGCGGTCGATGGACGCGGCTTCAAGCTGCAAGGCTACGAGGACGGGTTCTACATCGGCGGCAGCCTGTTCGATAACGTCACGACCGACATGCGCATCTACAAGGAGGAAATCTTCGGCCCCGTGCTGTCGGTGGTGCGTGCCGGGCGCTACGAGGAGGCGTTGGCGCTGGCGTCCGACCACGAATACGGCAACGGCGTCGCGATCTTCACCCGCGACGGCGACACGGCGCGGGATTTCGCCAGCCGCGTCAATGTCGGCATGGTCGGGGTGAACGTGCCGATCCCGGTGCCCATCGCCTACCACACGTTCGGGGGCTGGAAGCGCTCGGGCTTCGGCGACCTGAACCAGCACGGGCCGGATTCGATCCGCTTCTATACCAAGACCAAGACGGTGACGTCGCGCTGGCCCTCCGGCGTGAAGGACGGCGCGGAGTTCGTCATCCCGACGATGCGGTAGGCAGGAGTTCGGGCGGCGCGGCTGCTCCCCCCCTTCCCTCGCGGGAGGGGGATTTTCTTCCGGCGAGCGAGACGAGGACACATCATGACCAAGACAATCGGCTTCATCGGCCTGGGCAACATGGGCGGGCCGATGGCCGCCAATCTGGTCAAGGCGGGCCTGCGCGTCGCGGGCTTCGATCTGGTGGCGGCGTCGTGCGAGGCGGCCAAGGCGCATGGCGTCGGTATCGCCAACAGCGTCGCCGAAGCGGTGGCGCACGCGGACGCGGTGGTGACGATGCTGCCGGCGGGCAAGCATGTGCTTTCGGTCTGGGGCGAGTTGGCGGCCGTGCTGCGCCCGCGCACGCTGGTGATCGATTCCTCGACCATCGATGTGGACAGCGCACGCAAGGCGCACGCGCTGCTCGCCGGCAAGGAATGCCTGACGCTCGACGCCCCGGTCTCCGGCGGAACGGGCGGGGCCACGGCGGGGACGCTGACCTTCATGGTCGGCGGCGCCAACGAGGCATTCGTCGCCGCCGAGCCGATCCTGGGCATGATGGGCAAGCGCATCGTGCATTGCGGCGGCGCGGGCGCCGGGCAGGCGGCGAAGATCTGCAACAACATGATCCTCGGCATCTCCATGGCCGGGGTGTGCGAGGCGTTCGTGCTGGCCGAACGGCTTGGCCTGTCGCATCAGGCGCTGTTCGACGTGGCCTCCACCTCCTCCGGCCAGTGCTGGTCGCTGACCAGCTATTGCCCGGTGCCGGGGCCGGTGCCAACCTCGCCCGCCAATCGCGACTACGCGCCGGGCTTCGCGGCGGCGCTGATGCTCAAGGATCTGAGGCTGGCGCAGGAGGCGGCGCTGGCCAGCGGGGCGACGACCCCGCTCGGCGCGCAGGCGGCGCAGCTTTACGCGCTGTTCGAGAAACTCGGCCACGGCGGCGAGGATTTCTCCGCCATCATCCGCATGTTGCGCGGCGAGTCGGCGGCTACGCCCTGAACGCTTCCAGCCCGTTCACCCAGGTTCCCACACAGCGCGGCGCCGCATAATCGCCGGCGCCGCGCGGATCGCTGTCGAGGAAGGCGAAGTCGGCGTATTTGCCCCGCTCGATGCTGCCAAGAATGTCGCCCGCGCCGCACCGGTGGGCGGCATCGATGGTGACGGCGGCGAGCGCCTGCACCGGGGCCAGCGCCACGCCGAATTCGCCCGCCTCGGCGTTGCGCACCATGCGCAGCGGTGCTGACGGCCCCGTGGCGGCGTCCAGCCCGAGAGAGACGGGCACGCCGGACAGACCGCCCGATGGCGCGTTGTCCATCGGAACTGGGTCGTGGCTCGCGGTCAGACCGAGCGACAGCCCGAGGCCGTCAAGCGCGACGGTCTGCGCAGCCAAGGGCGCGCGGCGGCATTCGAGGCCGCAACGCCGGTCGAACGCCGCGCCCGATCCCGCGAAGGCGGCCAGGGCCTGTTCGACCTGAGCATCATCGTTGGCATGGACGGTCACGCCCCAGCCAGCGTCCCGGGCACGCCGCAGATCCGCACCGAGGCGCGGAGCAGCGCCCGCGTCGGGGTCGAACCAGATGGAGAGCGTGTCCACGCGGAAAGCGTCGTCACCGAACCCCGGCGAAAGACGCAGCGCGGACCATTCCTGGTGCAGCGCCGCATCCAGCGTGGCGCGCAGGCGCAATGGCGGCGATGGCTCCGCGACCGCCCGCAGCAGGTCCAGATCGTTGGCGCCGGAGAGCGTGCCGAGGCCGCACACCCGCAGGCAGGTCACGCCGAGCGCGGCAGTCTGGCGCAGCAACGCAGTCAGGCGTCGCTGGGTGGGTTCGGCCGACCCGGCGAAGCGCGCCGCCAAGCGGGGAACCAGGGCGGAGATATGCGCGGCCCCCTCGCCTGCCGCGGCGGCGAGGGTATTGGCGGCCAGAATTGCGCCGTCGGGATCGGCGACGACAGCCGGATGAGTCGGCGCGGCCGCATCGAGCACGGCCGCCCCGGCCGGGGCCATCCCGGCGGAGACGCCCAGCACCAGCCACTCGCCCGGGGCCGCGCCACGCGCGGCCTCGGCCAGCGCCGCCAGCGCGGCGGCAGGGGAGTCTGCGCCCGTCGCATCGACCCACTCGCAGAGCAGGGTGAACGGCAGGTGCCAATGCGCGTTGACGAAGCCGGGCAGCAGCGCGCGGCCCCGCAGATCGACGATCCGGGTCAGCCGGCCGCGATGCGCGTACGCCGCCGCCTCGCTGCCGACCGCCTGGATGCGCCCGGCGCGCACAGCTACTGCCTCGGCGGACGGGGTGGCGGCCGACATGGTCAGGATCGGCCCGCCGCGCAGGATCACGTCCGCCGGGCCAGAGAGATCCGCCTCCGACGCGGGATCGAGCGGCGGCATCACCGGCGGGGCGACGACATGGGCGACGAATCGGCTGGCGCTCGGCCGAGGCGCGGCGTGGGTCCTGGCGATGGCGCGCAGCAGATGCGCGCTGCCGGAGCCACAGACGATGCACATCGCTCAGTTCCGCAGCGGCTTGCCGGTGGCCAGCATGTGCTCGATGCGCGCGATGGTCGCCGGGCGGCGCGCGACGGTAAGGACCGCCTCGCGTTCCAGCGCGCCGACCTGCTGTTCGCTCATCGGACGCAGCGGATCGGTGGCACCGCCCGTCAGTACGGTGGCAAGCGCATCGGCGATGGCGAGATCGTTGTCGCTGAGCTGGCCGAGCGCGGCCTGCCCACGCGCACCGGCCATCAGCGTGGCTTTTCCCGACGGGCCGGACAGGAACAGCGCCGCCGGCGGCGGCGGGGGCAACGCGGCCTCGGCCAGCGCCAGCGCGCGGGCCTTGGCCGTGGCCAGAAGGTGCCGGCGGCTCATCACGATGGTGTCGTGGTCGTTCAAGGTGCCGAGGTCGCGTGCCTCCAGCGCGGAGGTGGAGACCCGCGAGCGCAGGATGAGCGGGAAGACTTCCGCGGCGGGCGCGAGCGGGCCCTTCATCGCGCCGGGCTTGCGCGCCCAGCGGACCAGCAACTGCGTGCAGCCGCCCCAGCCGGGGATCAGTCCGACGCTGGCTTCCGGCAGCCCGATGGTGAGTTCGGCGTGCGCCACGACCTCGTGGCAGTGGAGCAGCACCTCGCAGCCGCCGCCGAGCGCCAGCCCGAACGCGGCGCCGACCACGGGGAAGGCGGCGTATTTCAGCGCCAGGAAATGGTCCTGCCCGATGGCCAGGAAGGCGTCGATCGCCGCCCAGTCGCCGGCCTTCACTCGGCCGAGGAACAGGCCGAGATCGGCGCCGGCCGAGAAGCACCTGGCATGGTCGTTGGCGATGACCAGGGCGCGGAAATGCTTCGGAACCTCGGTCAGTGCCGCGCCCACGGCCTCGAACACCTTGTTGTCAAAGATGTTCATCTTGGTGCGGTGTTCGAGACAGGCGACGCCGTCGCCGATATCGGACAGCACCGCGCCGGCGTTCTCGAACACCACGCGGCGGCGCGTCGCGGCCACCGTGCCGGGCGCCGGGGCACGGGCGGCGGCGCCATGGAACCCGCCGGCCTCGGCGGCCTGGGCGAGCAGCGGCGGCACCGCCTCACCCTCCCGGCGCAGGCGCTCGGCAATCCAGGGCGTGCCGGCGCGGTCGGCGATCTGGAACGGGCCTTCGCCCCAGCCGTAGCCGAGGCGCATGCCGAGATCGACATCGGCCACGCTGTCCGCGATGTCCGGGCCCACGGTCGCCGCATAGACCACCAGCCGGGACAGCAGCCGCCACGCGAAGCGGCCGGCCGCGTTGTCCTGCTCGCACAGGCGGCGCAGGTCGCGGCGATGGGCGGCGAGGCTGGGCAGATCGACCTTGCGTTCCGGCCGATAGGTGCCGGTTCCGAGGTCCAGCACATCGCGGCTGCGCCGGGCGCCATCGCGGTTGACGCGGTAGAAGCCCGCGCCCGTTTTGCGGCCTAGCAGCTTGCCCGCGATCATCTGCCGGATGAGCGGCTCGGCGCCAAGATCGTAGGTCCAGAGCAGATCCGTGGCCGGCAGCAGCGTTTGCAGACTGCCCCAGACATGCGGCACCAGATCGACGCCGATCAGATCGAGCACGCCGAACGCGCCGATGGGGGGAATGCGGAACGGGGTGCTGGCAATGGCGTCGGCTTCCTCGACGGTGAGGCCGGCGCGGATCGCCTCGATGATCGCCATGGCGATCCAGAAGCAGCCAATGCGGTTGGCGACAAAGCCGGGCGTGTCACGGCAGGCGAGCACGGTCTTGCCGAGCAGTTCGTCGCCCGCCGTCCTGATCCTGGCCGACGCGGCCGCGGACGTTGCCGGGCCGGCGACGACTTCGAGCAGTTGCATCACGCGCGGCGGGTTGAAGAAATGCGTGACGAGGAAGTCGCGGGCGAAGGCTTCGCTCTGCCCTTCGACAAGCTTCGCGAGCGGGATCGTGGACGTGTTCGAGGACACGACGGAACCGGGGGCGCGTGCCGCATCGACACGCGCGAACAGGTCGCGCTTGATCGCGAGATTCTCGACCACGGCTTCGACGATCCAGTCCGCGTCGCGCAGCCTGGGCAGGTGGTCCTCGGTGTTGCAGGGCGTCACCAGGGTGGCGCGGCCCGGGTGCATGAAGCCGCCGGTCTTGAGCTGGCGCGCGATGCCTGCCTCGGCGGCGGCGTTGCGCGGGCCTTCGGCCGCCGCAACGTCCATCAGCAGCACGGGGACGCCCGCGTTGGCGAATTGCGCGGCGATCCCGGAGCCCATGGAGCCCGCGCCGATCACGGCGGCGGTCTTGACGGTGTCGGTCATGCGTCGGTGTCCCGCCGTGCGGCTCAGGCCGCTTCCAGAATCATGGCGATACCCATGCCACCGCCGATGCATTGCGTGGCCAGCGCGTAGCGGCCGCCCTCGCGCTTCAGCAGTTGCGCGGCCTTGCCGACGAGCCTTGCGCCGGTGGCGCCGAGCGGGTGGCCGATGGCGATGGCGCCGCCGTCGATGTTCAGCTTTTCTTCCGGAATCTCCAGATCCCGGCGGCAGGCTTCGGCTTGCGCGGCGAACGCCTCGTTCATCTCGACGATGTCGATGTCCTGCATCGTCAGGCCCGCGCGTGCCAGTGCCTTGCGGGTGGACGCGATCGGGCCGAGCCCCATCACACCCGGCTCGCAGCCGGAGACTGCGAAGCCGCGAATGCGCGCGAGCGGCGCGAGGCCGGTGCGGTTCAGATAGGCTTCGCCGCACACCAGCACGGCGGTCGCGCCATCGGTCATCGGCGAGGAGCTTCCGGCGGTGACGGTGCCGTCCGCCTTGAACGCGGGTTTCAGGTCCGCGAGCTTTTCCATCGACGTTTTGCGCACACAACCGTCCTCGGCAACGCGCGTGTTGCCGAGGGCGACGGGAGCGATTTCCGCCGCGAGCCGGCCGTCGGCTTGCGCCTGCATCGCCTTGGTGTGGCTGGCGAATGCAAACCGGTCCTGATCGGCACGGGAAAGTCCGTACTGCTCGGCGACGCGCTCGGCGGTCAGTCCGACATTGACGAAATCCTGCACCTCTTGGGCGCTCCAGGTCGGCGGCGGCAGCGGGTTGAAGCCCATCATCGGCACGCGCGACATGCATTCGGTGCCGCCTGCGACAAAAGCGTCGCCCGCGCCCATCGCGATCATGCCGCCGGCCATCTGGATGGCCTGAATGGCCGAGCCGCACCAGCGATTGACCGTCGCCCCAGCCGAGGTCACGGGCAGCCCGGCGAGCAGGCCGACCACGCGGCCGATGTTCAGCCCCTGCTCGGCTTCGGGAAAGGCGCAGCCCCAGACGACATCCTCGATGTCGGCGGCGGAGACGCCGGTGCGCTCGAGCAGCGCCTTGACGGCGTGCGCGCCGAGATCGTCCGGGCGCATCCCGGCAAGGGCGCCCTTGCGCGCGGGTGTGAACGGGGTGCGGACATAGCCGGCGATGAAGGCGGATTGGGTCATGGGGCGATCCTGCCGGTTCGGGTCAGTGGCGCGCGGCGGGTACGCCGGCTTTCTTCAGTTCGGCCTTGGCGACGGTGCGCAGATGCACCTCGTCCGGCCCGTCGATGAAGCGCAGCGCGCGGCCCCAGGTCCAGAGCCAGGCAAGCGGCGTGTCCTCGGTCAGGCCCGCCGCGCCGAACACCTGGATGGCGCGGTCCAGCACGCGCGTCTGCAACCGCGCCGCCACCAGCTTGATGGCGGACACGTCGGTGCGCGCGGCCTTGTTGCCCTGCGTGTCCATGGTCCAGGCGGCGCGCAGCGTGAGCAGCCGCGCCTGATCGATCTCGATGCGCGACTCGGCAATCCAGTCCTGGATATTGGCAAAACTGGCGAGCGGGCCGCCGAACGCATGGCGGCTTTTCGCGCGCGCGACCATCAGTTCGAGCGCCAGTTCGCACTGGCCGATGGTGCGCATGCAGTGATGGATGCGGCCGGGGCCGAGCCGCGCCTGCGCGATGGCGAAACCGTCACCCTCCTGCCCGAGCAGATTGGAGGTCGGCACAAGCGCGTCGAAATCGATCTCGCAATGCCCTTCGGGGGAATGGTGGTGCATGATCGAGACATCGCGCACGATCCGCACGCCGGGCGTGTCAAGCGGGACGAGCACCATCGAATAGCGGTTGTGCGCCGGAAGCCGGCCCTCGATGTCCGAACGACCCATCACGATCGAGAACTTGCAGTTCGGATGCAGCGCCCCGGTGGAGAACCACTTGCGGCCACGCACGCGGTACTGATCGCCCTCGCGCGTGATCGTGGTCTGAAGCGTCGTTGGATCGGAGGACGCCGTGCCCGGCTCGGTCATCGAGAAACACGAACGGATGGCGCCGTCGAGCAGCGGGTTCAGCCACCGCGCGCGCTGCTCCGGCGTCGCGGCAAGCTGGAGGATCTCCATGTTGCCGCTGTCCGGAGAGTTGCAGTTGAACACTTCGGGCGACCAGTGCACGCGGCCGGTGATCTCGGCGAGCGGGGCGTATTGCAGGTTGCTCAGGCGCGTGCCGGGCTGGTCGGCGCGCAGGCTCGGCAGGAACAGATTCCACAGCCCTTCGGCACGGGCGCGCTGCTTGAGCGGCTCCATGATCGCGAGCGGCACTTTGCCGGTCTTGGCCTCGGCCTGCCATGCCGCGTCGCGCGGCGCCACATGGTCGCGCATGAAGGCGCCGATGCGCTCGCGCAGGGCCTCGGTCTCGGGCGAGTAGGCGAAGTCCATGGTGTCGCTCCCTCGATCAGTCCCCGCTGGACACGGACATGATGGTTTCCACGGCGCGGCGGGCGAAGATCGGTGCCAGTTCGCCGACGGTGGCGGCGTCGTCCGCCGCGGCACTGCCAGCGCGCGCGCGCGCGGCGATGCCCTCGAAGATCACCGCGAAGCGGAACAGGGCGAAGATGGTGTGGAATGGCTCGACCCCGTGCGGCGCCGGCGTTTTGCGGGTGGCGAAGTAGCGCGCGAGGTACTCCTCGCGCGCGGGAATCCCCAGGGCGGCATGATCGAGGCCGCGCAGGCCGCCATATTCGTGCGGGAATGTCACCCAGCCGAGCGCGCTGAACGCGACATCGGCGAGCGGTTGGCCAAGCGTGCTGAGTTCCCAGTCGAGCACGCCGATCACGCGCGGCTCCGTGCGGTGGAACATCAGGTTGCCGATGCGGAAATCGCCATGGCAGATGCGCGCGGGTTCCTCGGGCGGCAGATGCTCGGGCAGCCACGCGATCACGCGGTCGAGGTCGGGCAGATCGCGCCAGCGCGCCAGTTGATACTGCGTGGCCCAGCGGCGGATCTGGCGCTCGAAATAGTTGCCCGCCCGGCCGAAATCCCCGAGCCCGATCGCCGCCGGATCGACGTCATGCAGTTTCGCGAGCGTTTCCGCCATGGCGAAATACATCGCCCGGCGCTCGGCGGCCGACACGCCTGGCAGCGCCGCGTCGTGGAACACGCGCCCATCCAGCCGTTGCATCGCGTAGAACGGCGTGCCGACCACGGACTCGTCGTCGCAGAACAGCACCGCGCGCGGCACCGGCACATCGGTTTCGGCAAGCGCCGAGATGACGCGGTATTCGCGGTCCACCGCATGCCGGAGGGCAGCACCTCGCCGCCCGGCTTCTTGCGCACCACGAGGCGCGTCTCGCCGATGGTGACGAAGAAGGTCGGGTTGGATTGTCCGCCGGAAATCCGCTCCATCCCGAACGCGCCGGACACACCTGGGAGGCGGGAGCGCAGATAGCGGTCAAGCGCGGCGGGATCGAACTCCGTGCCGCCAGACCGCGCGGCCTCGCTAGGCGCGGGCGACTTGGGCGATGCAACCACCATCCGAGTCCCTCCCAGGTTCCGCAGCCGGGCGCCGGACGCACGCCGCACGCGCAATTACATATCCGATTGTCGGACAGACCCACTATCGAATAGTCTCATGCGGTCGTCAACGCCGGCCCCCACGGGCCGGACCGCGACGAACCGGGGACGGGGGAGGAAGCAAGGATGCGGGCCTGGGTCGTCGAAAGCCTCACGGCCGCGGGGCAGATGGCGTTGCGGGACATCCCCGTGCCGCGGCCGGCAGGTGATGCCTGTCTGGTACGTGTCGAGGCGGCGGGGGTGAATTTTCTCGATACCCTGATGATCCGCGGCCAGTACCAGGTGAAGCCGAAGCCACCCTTCACCCCTGGGATCGAGGTGGTGGGCAGCGTCGTCGAGCCTGGACCGGACAGCCCGTACGCGGCGGGGCAGCGGGTCGCCGCGATGGTGGATCTCGGAGGTTATGCCGAATACGCGGTGGTGCCGCGCCTCGCCTCCGAGCGAGTGCCCGAAGGGATGAGCAGCCGCGATGCGGCGGGGTTGCCGATTGTCTATCCCACGGCGTTCCTGGCCCTGCGGCAGCGAGCGGCGCTGCGGACGGGGGAAACCGTGCTGATCCACGCGGGCGCCGGTGGCGTCGGCTCGGCGGCGATCCAGCTTGCCAAGCACTGGGGGGCGCGCGTGATCGCCACGGCGGGCGGGGCCGCCAAGGTCGCGCTGTGCCGGGAACTCGGCGCCGACGCGGCCATCGACTACCGCGCCGAGCCGATCGC
>JAKBCB010000067.1 GCA_021808185.1 Pseudomonadota bacterium | reverse complement strand
GCTGACGGCCGCTGCCGTGCTCATCATCACCTGTCCCTGCGCGCTGGCGCTGGCGGTGCCGGCGGTGCAGGTGATCGCGACATCGTTCCTGTTCCGCGCCGGTATCCTGCTGAAATCGGCGACCGCGCTGGAGCGGCTGGCCGAGGTTGATACCGTGGTGTTCGACAAGACCGGCACGCTGACCGAACCGATGCCGGCGCTGGTCGCCTCGCCCGGGGCGGAGGCGCTGCACCTTGCCGCGACGCTCGCCGCCGCCAGCCGGCATCCGTTCTCCCGCGCCCTGCTCGCGGCGGCGGGCGCGGTGCCGGCGGCCGAGGGCGTGCGCGAGGATCCCGGCGAGGGCTTGTCGCTCGCGACCGCTGCGGGCGAGGTGCGGCTCGGCCGCCGCGCCTTCGCCGGCGATCCGGCGGCGCCGGCGGTCGAGGGGCCGGAATTGTGGCTCGCAGCGCCAGGGGCGGCGCCGGTGCGCTTCGGCTTCGCCGAGCGCCTGCGCGCGGACGCCGCCGAGACGGTGGCTGCGCTGCGCGGCATGGGGCTTGCCGTGCATCTCGCCTCCGGCGACCGGCGCGAGGCCGTGGCGCGCGTGGCCGGGACGCTCGGGATCGTCGATTGGCAGGCGGAATGCCGCCCGGCCGACAAGGTCGCGCTGGTGGAACAACTGCGCGCGGCGGGGCGGCATGTGCTGATGGTGGGCGACGGACTGAACGATGGGCCATGTCTGGCCGCCGCCAGCGTCTCGCTCTCGCCCTCCACCGCCGCCGACATCAGCCAGACAGTGGCAGACGTGGTGTTCCAGGGGGCCAGCCTGGCGCCGGCTCTGACGGTGCTGCGCGTCGGGCGGCGGGCGCGCGCGGCGATGCGGCAGAATCTGGCTTTGTCTTTTGCCTACAATGCCATCACGCTGCCGGTGGCGATGGCGGGGCTGGTCACGCCGCTGCTCGCGGCGATTGCGATGTCGACTTCCTCGCTGCTGGTGATGGCCAACAGCTTTCGGGTGCGCGGGGTGCGATGACCTCGATCCTGTATCTGATCGGGATCAGTCTGGTGATGGGCGGGATCGGGCTCGCCGTGTTCCTGTGGTCGCTGCGCAGCGGGCAGTACGACGACATGGAGGGGGCGGCGAGCCGTATCCTGTTCGATGACGCGCCGGCGCCGGTCAGGCCGGCGCAAACCGATAAATCGTCCGGGAGTTGAAAGTCGCGCCCGGGCGCAGGACGACAGAGGGAAATTCCGGCCGGTTCGGGCTGTCCGCGAAGTGCTGGGTTTCCAGGCACAGCGCGCCGTACCGCGCGTAGGGCGCGCCGAGCCAGTTGCCGGTGTAAAGCTGGATGCCGGGCTCGGTGGTCAGCACCTCCATCGTCAGCCCGCCGCCCGTCACCCGCGCGGCGAAGCGCGGTTCGGCCGTCGGGGCGGTGCCCAGAACAAAATTCTGATCGTAGCCGCCGCCGATCTTCAGCGCCGGGTGGTCGGCGCCGATCCCCTCGCCGATACGGCGCGGCGCGCGGAAATCCAGCGGCGTGCCCGCGACGGGGGCCAGTTCGCCGGTCGGGATCAGATTGCTGTCCGTGGCGGTATAGGTCTCGGCCGGGATCTCCAGCACATGATCGAGGATGGAGCCGTGGCCCGCGCCTTCGAGGTTGAAATAGGCGTGGTTGGTCAGGTTCAGCACGGTGGGCGCGTCGGTGCGCGCGGTGTAGTCGATGCGCAGCCCGTCGGCCTCGATGCTGTAGCGCACCTGCACGTCCAGCTTGCCGGGGAAGCCCTGGTCGCCATCGGCGCTGGTCAGGCGCAGCAGCAGCGCCTCGCCGTCCGGCGCGCTGTCCCAGACGCGATAGGCGAAGCCGCCCGGCCCGCCATGCAGCGTGTTGGTGCCGTTGTTCAGCGGCAGGGAGTATTCGCGCCCGTCGAGCACGAAACGCCCGCCGCCGATGCGGTTGGCGTAGCGCCCGGTCAGCGCGCCGAGATGCGATTTGTCCGCGAGCCAGCCCGCCATCGTCTCGAACCCGAGATTGACGTTGCGCTTGCCCCGTGCGGTCGGGACATCCAGCGTCACGATGCGCCCGCCATAGGCGATGATCGTGGCGCTCAAGCCGCTGGCGGCGCCGAGGTCGAAGGCGTGGACCGCGGTGCCATCCGGCAGCCGTCCGAACAGGCGTGATTGCATCGTCGTCGCTCCCTCCCGGTTTCGGCGGACCCTAGGCGCCCGCCCGCGCCCGGCACAAGCGCGGGGCTGCTGTCGTCGGAGGGGGCTTGGAAGGATGGCGGGAAAGAGGGACTGTGCCGGCGGAGGCGCCCATGACAATCCAGACCCAGACCGAAACCCCGCCGTTGCTGCGCCGCGACGAAGCCGGCGTGGCATGGCTCACGCTCAACCGCCCGGCGGCGCGCAACGCGCTGTCCGTGGGCCTGATGGCGGCGCTGGACGCGGCGCTCCAGGCGATTGCCACCGACCCCTCGGTGCGCGTCGTGGTGATAGGGGCCGCCGGCCCCGCCTTCTGCGCCGGGCACGACCTGCGCGAGATGCGCGCGAACCCCGGCCGCGCCAGCGTGGAGGCGTTGTTCGCGCAATGCTCGGCGCTGATGACGCGCATCGTGCGCCTGCCGAAACCGGTGATCGCGCGGGTGCACGGCATCGCCACCGCCGCCGGCTGCCAGTTGGTCGCCAGTTGCGACCTCGCCGTGGCGGCCTCGGATGCGCGCTTTGCCACGCCGGGCGTCAATATCGGCCTGTTTTGTTCCACGCCGATGGTGGCGCTTTCGCGCAATGTCGGGCGGAAGGCGGCGATGGAAATGCTGCTGACGGGCGACATGATCGACGCGGCGCGCGCGAAGGACATCGGCCTTATCAACCGCGTGGTGCCGCCGGACGATCTCGATGGCGCGGTCGCGGCACTCGCCGCGCAGATCGCGGGCAAAAGCGCGCTGACGCTCGCGATCGGCAAGGAAGCCTTCCACCGGCAGGCGGACATGGAACTCGATGCGGCCTATGCCTTCGCGGCCGAAGCGATGACCCGCAACATGATGGCGCGCGACGCGGGCGAGGGGATCGACGCCTTCCTGGCCAAGCGTCCGCCCACCTGGACCGATAGCTGACAGCAACGGGAGGCGGACATGGACCAGCACCAACCGGCGGCACCGGTGTATGACCGGGCGGCGGAAGACGTCGGCAATATCGTCGAGTTCGGCCATGTGAACGTCCGCGTGCCGGACCAGCAACTGGCGACGCTGTTCTATGTCAGCGCGCTGGGGCTGACGCGCGATCCGTATCTGATGACCAGCACCGACAACATGTGGATCAATGTCGGCGCGCAGCAGTTCCATCTGCCGACCGGCCCGGCGCAGGTGGTGCGCGGCGTCACCGGTATCGTCATCCCCGACCTGGCGCCGCTGCGTCAGCGTCTGGCGCGGATCGGGCCGCTGCTCGCCGGCACGCGGTTTTCGTCCAGCGAACGCGACGGCGCGGTGGACGTGACGTGCCCTTGGGGCAACCGCATCCGCCTGCACGCGCCGGCCGACCAATTCGGGCCGGTGGCTCTCGGCATCGCCTATGTCGAGTTCGCCGCCCCCATCGGCAGCGCCGGCGGCATCGCGCGGTTCTATCGCGAGGTGCTGCACGCCGCCGCGCATGTCGGCCACACCACCGCAGGCAAATTCGCCGTGGTGACGGCCGGGCTGCACACCGTGCTGGTGTATCGCGAGACCGAGGCGCCGCAGCCGCCGTACGACGGCAACCACATCCAGATCTCGATTGCCGATTTCTCCGGCCCGCATAAGCGCCTGCTGGCGCGGGCGCTGGTGACGGAGGAGAGCGACCAGCACCAGTATCGCTTCCAGGCCATCCCGGACACGGAGAGCGGCGAGGTGCTGGTGGAGGTGGAGCACGAGGTGCGCTCGCTGCGGCATCCTCTGTTCAACCGACAGCTCGTGAACCGCAACCCCCTGCAATCCAACCGGCATTTCGCGCCGGGCCGCGAATCCTGGCCGTGGTCGGCGCCGCCCGGGTAGGCACACGGCAAAGAAAACGGCGGCGTCCGGGTGGGCGCCGCCGAGTTTATGGTAAGGGAACGCCTCGTGAGGCGAGCAAGCGGCAAAGAACCGCTTGTGTTTTCACATAGTGATGGGGAAGCCGCTTGCAAGTGAACTTACCGCAACATGGCGGCCATGCCGGGATCACGACTGGCGCCGATACCACCGCCTTGCCGGTGCCGACGCTCGACCATGTCGTCGTCAACGTGCGGGATGATATGGCGGCGGCGGCGGAGCAGTATCGCCGCCTCGGATTCACCCTGACGCCACTTGGCCGGCATACGCTTGGTTCGATCAACCACTTGGCGATGTTCGGCACCGACTACCTGGAATTGATTGCCGTGCCGCCGGGCGGCGCGCCCGGCACCGATGTGTTGGATTGGCCCGCCGGCCTGAACGCCGTCGTCTTCGGCACCGACGACTCGGATGCGCTGCACGCAACGCTTGCCGCCGCCGGCGCGCCGGTGCTGCCGCCGCTGGCGTTCTCCCGCCCGGTGGCACTCCCCGGCGGCGCGCGGGACGCCGCGTTCCGCACCGTGCGCGTGGCGAAAGAGGCGGTGGCCAGCGGGCGGCTGTATTTCTGCCACCACCTGACGCGCGATCTGGTCTGGCGCGATGCATGGCGCCGCCATGCCAACGGCGTGCTCGGCGTGGATGGCATCGTCATCGCGGCGGCGCGGCCGGAGACGCCGGGCGCACTCCTGCGCTCGCTGTTCGGCGCGGAGGCGGTGGTACCGATCGCGGGTGGGCTGCGCCTCGGCATGGGGCTCACCCGGCTCGACATCGTCTCGCCGGACGAGGTGGCGCGGCGCTTCGGCGCGGCGGCGCCGGCCCAGGGCGGGCGGGCGGAGGCGATGGCGGCGCTGGTGCTGCGCACCGCCGATCTCGGCCGCACCGCGGCGGCGTTGGCAGCCGGTGGCATCGCGGGCGTGGCGCGCGAACCCGACCGCGTGCTGGTGCCGGCCACCGAGGCGTTCGGGGTCACGCTGGAGTTCCGCGCGTGACGCGCCCGCGCTGCTTCGCGCTTTTCCCCGGACGGGCTATGAAGCGCGCCTCGGGCCGACACGCATGAAACGGGAGACGATGGTGCAGGGACGCGACCACAGGATCGACCAGCAACGCCGGTTCGCCGGAGGTGCCTCCGCCGCTGCCATTGTGCTCGCCGGCCTGCTGTTCGCCGGGGGGGCGCGTGCCGCCGCCGCGCCGGCCCCCGCGCCGGCCCCCGCGCCGGCCGGGACGCAAGCCACCCCGCCCGCCAAGCCTGCGAACGACCCCGTCGTGGCCGAGCGGGGCGACGTGAAGATCACCGCGAGCCAGGTGCGCGACATGGTGCGCTTCGCCGACCCCGAGCAGCGGCACCAGATGGAGACCAACCCCGGGGCATTGCTCCAGATCGTGCGCGACCGCCTGCTCAAGCTCGCCTTGCTGGACGAGGCCAAGGCGCACCAGTGGGACAAGCGCGAGGACGTCGCCTATCACGCGGAACTTGCCCGCGAGGACTCGATCGCCGGAAGCTGGATCGCCATGCAGGTCGCCGGCGACCCGAGCTTTCCGACCGACGAACAGGTGCAGGCGGCGTACGAGGCGAACAAATCCAAGCTGATGGTGCCGCGCCAGTACCCCCTCGCGCAGATTTTCCTCGCCGTGCCGCAGGGCGCGGGCAAGCAGACCGAGGACGAGGATCAGCATAAGCTGGCCGATCTGCGCCAGCAGGTGCTCAAGCAGCACACGGATTTCGCCGTGCTCGCCAAACGCTACTCGGACGAGAAGGCATCGGGGGCCAACGGCGGCGAACTGGGTTGGCTGCGGGAGGACCAACTGGTGCCGCAGATCCGCACGGCGGTGCAGGCGTTGGCCGAAGGTGCCCTCTCCGAGCCGGTCCGCAGCCCGAGCGGCTGGCACCTTATCAAGCTGCTGGGCGTGAAGGCGCCGGCGCCGGCGACGTTGGCCGAGGCGCGCGATGCTCTGGTGAAGGCGATGCGGCAGGAACGACTGGTCGAGGGCCAGCGCAACTACCTTGCCAACATGCTCAAGCAGCAGCCGGTGCAGGTGAACGAGATCGAACTGAGCAAGTTCAACCCGAAATAGCTACCGACCGGGGCCGCCCGCCGCGCGGTCGGCGCGGCGCAGCCCGGCGAACAGCAAGCGCAGCAGGACGAAGGCCGAGACCAGCACCACGACGAGCACGGCCGCACCCAACTGCCAGTTCACCAGGGTGGAGCTTTCCTCGTACGCCATCTCGGCCATCGCCCGTACCCGCACGCCGCCGAAGGCCGCGACGGTGATGTAGGCGCCGGTGGCCAGCGCGAACACGCTGACCACGCCGACGGCGGCACCGGGTAGGCTGAGCGGCAGGACGATCTCGAAGAAGGCGCGGGTGCGGCTCGCGCCGAGGTTGCGGGCGGCGCGGATCATCGCGAGGTCGATGCGCGAAACCGCGCCGTACAGCGCGAGCACCATGAACGGCAGGAACACCTCCACCATGTTGCCCAGCTCGGTCAGTTCGCCGACCAGATGCGACCGGCGCGCCAGATCGGCCTCCAGCCGCAGGGTACGCAGCACGAGGTTGAGCAGCCCGAACTCCCCCAGCACGACCAACCAGCCGAGGCTGCGCAGCACCACGCTGACCAGCACCGGCCCGAACGCGCCCGCCGTGCTGCTGCGCCTGGCCCAGTCGGCCGCCAGCCGCAGCCCCCAGGCGATCGGATAGCCGACGACCAGCGAGGCCGCCGCGCAGAGGGCCGCAAGCTTGAACGTCTCGCGCAGCAGCCGCTGGTACAGCGGGCTGGCCAGCACCCGCGCGTAATTGCCCGGCAGCAATCCGCCGAAGCCCGTGGTGGCGCCGCCGCGGTGGTGTTGCACCGTTTCCAGCCCGAGCATGCCGAGCGGCGCGCCGTAGAACACCAGCCAGCCGATCGCCGCCGGCAGCAGCACCATGGCGGCCAGCAGCAGCGCGGTGCGGCGGCGGATCATGGCGCCACCGGCAGCAGCCACGCCTCGGCCGGGTTCCAGCCGAGTGAAAGTTCATCGCCCCGCGCAAGGCCGGGCGGCGCCTGGGCCAGATCTGCCACCACCGGTCCATCCGGCAGCCGCAGCGTGACGCGGGTGAGCGCGCCCTGATAGTCGATCTGCTCCACCGGCCCGCGCACAGGGCCCTCGGGGTCGAGGCGCAGCCGATGAGGCCGCAGGCAGACCAGCACCCGGCCGGGCGGCACCTCCGGCCGGGCCTGTGCGTTCGCCATGCCGCCCGCGAGCTTCAGCACCGCCCCCGCCCCGGTATGGCCGAGCAGGGTGGCCGGCAGCAGATTGCAGGGGCCGGTGAACGTGGCGGCGAAACGCGTCGCCGGCCGCTCGAACAGGTCGCGCGGCGGGCCGACCTGTTCGAGCCGCCCCTCGCGCAGCAGCGCCACCTGGTCCGCGAGCCCGAACGCCGCCGCGCGGTCATGCGTGGCAAGGATCGCGGTGGTGTCGGCGTCGGCCAGCGCCGTGCGCAGGACCGCTCGCGCCGCCTCACGCTGGGGCGCGTCCGCCGCGTCGCGCGGTTCGTCCACCAGCAGCAGCGCAGGCCGGCAGGCGATGGCGCGGGCCAGCGCCACCAGCCGCCGCTCGGTCGCGTCGAGCCGCCCGGGATGGCGGTCCGCCAGCGGGCCGAGGCCGAAGGCCGCCAACGTCGCGCGCGCCTGCGCCCGGCGCGCCTCGCGCGAATGGCCACGCATTTTCAGCCCGAAAGCGACGTTGTCGAGCACCGAGATGTGGGGAAACAGCGCATCCTCGCGCGCCACCATCGCGATGTCGCGCGTCTGCGGCGCCGCCGTGGTGATGTCCCGCCCGGCAAGCCGGACCGTGCCGGAGGTGGGCCGCAGGAAGCCCGCGAGCACCAGCAGGATCGCGGTCTTGCCCGCCCCTTCCGGCCCGATCAGCCCCAGCGTCGCGCCGCGCGGCAGGGAGAGCGAAATGTCGTCGAGCACCGGCCGCTCGCGGCCCTTCCGGCGCACGGTGACGCGGTCCATGACCAGATGCGCGTCGTCCATGCGGGGCACTCTCCTCCGCGCGCGTGATCGCGACCGGCCAGGCCAGCGGGCTAGATGTCCAGGTCGATCACGGTGCGCGCGCGCTCCTGGATGAACTGGAAGCGCAGCTCCGGCCGGCGGCCCATCAGGCTTTCCACCAGATCGTTGGTGCGCGCCCGCTCCTCGGGTGCCGCCACCACTTTCAGCAGCGTGCGCTTGCTCGGGTCCATGGTGGTTTCCTTCAGGGCTGCCGGCGGCATTTCGCCCAGGCCCTTGAAGCGGCTGACCTCCACCTTCGCGCTGCCCTTGAACTGCTTCATCTTGCGTTCGCGGTCGGTGTCGTCCATCGCGTAGATCGACTTCGCCCCCTGGGTCAGCCGGTACAGCGGCGGCTGTGCCAGGTACACGTGCCCCTGGCGCACCAGTTCGGGCAGTTCGCGGTAGAAGAAGGTCATCAGCAGCGAGGCGATATGCGCGCCGTCCACGTCGGCGTCCGTCATGATGATGACGCGGCCGTAGCGCAGCCGCGCGCGGTCGAATTTCTCGCCCAGGCCGCAGCCCAGCGCTTCCACCAGATCCTTCAATTCCTGGTTCTGCCGCAGCTTTTCCGTGCTGGCGCTGGCGACGTTGAGGATCTTGCCGCGCAACGGCAGCACCGCCTGCGTCGCCCGGTCGCGCGCCTGCTTGGCCGATCCGCCGGCGCTGTCGCCCTCGACCAGGAAAAGCTCCGTGCGGGCCGCGTCCTCGGAGGTGCAGTCGGTGAGTTTTCCGGGCAGGCGCAGCCGGCGCGTGGGCGATTTGCGCGCCGTGTCCTTCAACTCGCGGCGGCGCAGCCGGTCCTCCGCGCGCTCGATCAGGAAAGCCAGAAGATTGTCCGCCTGCGTCGGGTCGCCCGCCAGGAAATGCTCGAACCGGTCGTTCAGCGCCTGTTCGACCAGCTTTGTCGCCTCGGGGCTGGTGAGTTTTTCCTTCGTTTGGCCCTGGAACTGTGGCTCGCGGATGAACAGCGAGAATTTCGCCGCCATGGCGCCGAGCACGTCCTCGGCCGTCACCTGCGCTGCCCGGCGGTTGCCGCGATGCTCGCCCCAGGTGCGGAAGCCTTTCAGCAGGGCGTTGCGGAACCCGGTTTCGTGTGTGCCGCCCTGCGGCGTGGGCACAGTGTTGCAGTAGCTGTGCAGGAACGGCTCGCCCGCCTCCAGCCACACCGCCGCCCATTCCAGCCGCCCGGTGCGCTCGCCCGGCAGATCGGCCTCGCCGGCCCAGAGCGGCACGACGCGGGCGGCGCCGTTGATGTCGGCCTCCAGGCTGTCGCGCAGGCCGCCGGGGAAGTGCAACTCCGCCAGTGCCGGCGTGTCGCTGCCCGCCGCCAGCAGCGCCGGATCGCAGGACCAGCGGATCTTCACGCCGCGATACAGGTAAGCCTTGGAGCGGCAGAGCTTGTAGAGACGCGCGGGGCTGAACTGGAGATCGCCGAAAATCTCGTGATCCGGCTTGAAGCGGATCAGCGTGCCGCGCCGGTTCTGCACCGGCCCCGCGTTCAGCAGTTTGGTCACGGGCTTGCCGCGCGCGAAGCTTTGTTTCCACAGCACCCGGTCGCGCGCGACCTCCACCTCCAGCGACTCGGACAGCGCGTTGACCACCGAACTGCCGACGCCATGCAGCCCGCCCGAGGTGTCGTACGCCTTGCCACCGAATTTGCCGCCCGAATGCAGTGTGGTCAGAATGACTTCCAGCGCCGAGAGGTCGCGGAATTTCGGGTGCGGATCGACCGGGATGCCGCGCCCGTTGTCGCGCACGGCCAGGATGTTGTCGGCTTCAAATGCGACCTCGATGACGCTGGCATGGCCGGCCACCGCCTCGTCCATGGCGTTGTCGAGAATCTCGGCGGCGAGGTGGTGCAGTGCCGTCTCGTCGGTGCCGCCGATATACATGCCGGGGCGCCGGCGCACCGGCTCCAGCCCCTCCAGCACCTCGATGTCCTTGGCCGAGTAGCTGGCATCGGTGGGCACGGTCGGGGTTGCGCCCACTGGCGGCTCTGGCCCGCGCGCCGGCTTGCCGCCAGCGGGGCGGGGGGCGGGGCGGGGGGAGGACGGGGAGCTGAACAGGTCGTCGTTCATGGTGTGTTCTCACGCTGAGGCCGCACTGTAGCGACGCGTGGCGTTTGCGGGCAAGGGCGAGGCGTGCGGAGAGAAGTGCCCTGGTCAGCGCGCGGCGAATATGTCTCCATCCGCGCACCGCCGCAAAGCGGGCGCCGCGTTGGCGCGGACCAAACACGAAGGGAATGATGAGGATGCGCTACACTCGTCTTGCGGCCGCCGCCGGCGTGCTGCTCGGTCTGGCCGCCGGCACCGCGAACGCCGCCGATCCGGCTTCCTGCAAGGTTGTCCGTTTCTCCGACATCGGCTGGACCGACGTGACCGCGACCACGGCGCTGACGAGCCTGATCCTGAAGGATCTTGGCTATGCGCCGAAGATCACCGTGCTCTCGGTTCCCGTCACCTACCAGTCGCTGAAGACCAAGAACCTGGACGTGTTCCTCGGCAACTGGATGCCGAGCATGGAAGCCGACCGCAAGCCGTTCACCGACGACAAGTCGATCGACGTGCTCGGCGCCAACCTCGAAGGTGCCAAGTACACGCTCGCGGTGCCGCAGTACCTGTACGACAAGGGCCTGAAGGATTTCGCCGACATCCAGAAATTCGGCAAGGAGCTTGACTTCAAAATCTACGGCATCGAGCCAGGCAACGACGGCAACCGGCACATCCTTGATCTGATCAAGGAAAAGAAGATGGGGTTCGAGAAATTCAGCCTCGTCGAATCCAGCGAACAGGGCATGCTGGCGCAGGTGGAGAAAGACTACCGCACCAAGAAGCCGATCGTGTTCCTGGGCTGGGAGCCGCATCCGATGAACAAGAAGTTCAAGATGGCGTACCTGACCGGCGGTGACGACACGTTCGGGCCGAATTTCGGTGGCGCGACCGTCTATACCAACGTCCGCGCCGGCTACACCAGCGAATGCCCCAATGTCGGCAAGCTGCTCGGCAACCTGAAATTCGACCTCGCCGGCGAGGACGCGATGATGGACAGCATCCTCAGCAAGAACATGGACCCGTCCAAGGCGGCCGGTCAGTGGCTGAAGGCCAACAAGTCCGTGCTGACGACGTGGCTGAACGGCGTGACCACGTTCGATGGCAAGCCTGGCCTGCCGGCGGTGCAAGGCAAGCTGTAACGACGCCCGCGCCCCCTCGTCCGCCACGGACGAGGGGGCGCGCTGCACGAGGAAAGCACGATGGACCAACTGGTCGCGTGGATCACCGACAACAAAGTGCCGGTCGGCGACTGGATGGCCGCCATCGTCGAGTTCATCAAGGACAACACCCTCAGCCTGTTCGACATCATCGCGGCAAGCATCAGCTTCGTGGTGGACGGGTTCACCGGCGCGCTGGAATGGGTGCCGGAGCCGATCCTGATCGTGGTGCTGGTGGCGGCGACCTACGCGCTGCGCCGCTCCTGGGCGCTGGCGCTGTTCGTCGCCTTCGCGCTGCTGTTCGTGCTCAACCAGGGCTACTGGACGGAGACGATGGAGACGCTGACGCTGGTGTTGTTCGCAACCCTGGCCTCGGCGCTGATCGGCGTGCCGCTGGGCATCGCGGCCGCGCACCGGCCCTGGCTGTACCAGGCGCTGCGGCCGGTGCTGGACCTGATGCAGACCCTGCCGACCTTCGTGTATCTGCTGCCGACGCTGGTGCTGTTCGGTCTGGGCACCGTGCCGGGGCTGATCTCCACCGTGATCTTCGCGCTGCCGGCGCCG
>JAKBCB010000066.1 GCA_021808185.1 Pseudomonadota bacterium | reverse complement strand
AACGCGGGCCAGGGCGCCCTGGGCTTCACGCTCGCCGCCGGCAGCGCGCGGCTGCTGGCCGACATCGTGGCCGGCCGCGAGCCGGGGATCGCGGCCGAGGCGTTCGCGCCGGACTGAGGCGGCGGCGCTGTAATCGCGAAGCGTTCGCATCGTTTCGCCCAGCGTTGAAGGATCGCCGCCGCGCCACCATAGTGCAGCGCAGCACGAGAGACGCCGGAAAGGGAGCCAGATGCGCAACTTCGACGAATTGAGCGAGAAGGAAATCATGGCGCTGGCAATCGGCAACGAGGAAGAAGACGGCCGCATCTACGCCGACTTCGCCGAGGGGCTGCGCGCCGACTTTCCCGCCAGCGCGAAGGTCTTCTCCGAAATGGCGGTCGAGGAGGGCGAGCATCGCCGCCGCCTGCTCGACCTGTACCGGGAGAAATTCGGCGAGCACATCCCGCTGATCCGCCGGCAGGACATTCGCGGCTTCGTCCAGCATAAGCCGATCTGGCAGATCCGCCCGCTCAGCATCGAGGTGACGCGCAGCCAGGCGCAGCTGATGGAGGCCGAAACCCAGCGCTTCTACCGGCTGGCGGCGGCGCGCAGCACCGATGCCTCGATCCGCAAACTGCTCGGCGATCTGGCCGAGATCGAAGCGCAGCACGAAATGACCGCCGACCGGCTGGTGGCGGAGAACGTGCCGACCGACATCGCGGCCGAGGAACGCGAGACGCAGCGGCGCATGTTCGTGCTGCGGGTGATCCAGCCAGGGCTGGCCGGGCTGATGGATGGCTCGGTCTCCACCCTCGCCCCGGTGTTCGCCGCCGCGTTCGCCACCGCCCAGTCTTGGGATGCGTTCGTGGTGGGGCTGGCCGCGTCCATCGGCGCCGGCATTTCCATGGGCTTTGCCGAGGCGCTGTCCGACAACGGCAGCCTGACCGGGCGCGGCGCGCCGTGGATCCGGGGCGGCATATGCGGGCTGATGACCACGCTCGGCGGCATCGGCCACACGCTGCCGTTCATGCTGCAGAATTTCTGGACGGCGACCGTGGTTGCCATCGCGGTGGTGATCGTGGAACTGGCGATCATCAGCTGGATTCGCTGGAAATACATGGACACGCCGCCGCTGTCGGCGGCGATGCAGGTGGGCTTCGGCGGCGCGCTGGTGTTCGCCACGGGAATCCTGATCGGGGCGAGTTGACGCCCCGGCCAGGGCTCACGCGGCGGGCGGGATGCCAAGGTCGAGCAGGTCTCCGACATCGGCCAGCCGCTCCAGCCGCAGCGCTGTGTCCGCCAGCGCGCCGGCCCGCGCCGCGCCGAGGATGGGGGCCGCGAGGCCGGAGAATTTTTGCCGTAGTTCGGCCTCGCTGAGAAAATTCGCCGGCTCGCCCTTCGGCACCACCACCTTGCGCGCGAACGTCTCGCCGCGCGCGCGGATGGTCAGCTTGCCCGCCATGTTGGCGGGGAACTCGGCCTCGATCTCCGGGTCCTGCTCGCAGGCGATGCGGGGCAGCAGGGCGCGGATCGCGGGGTCGCGCAGCTTGGCGTAACTGTCCCAGCCCATCGCGCCGTCCACGAGCGCGGCGGCCAGCACGAACGGGCCGCTGAATTGCGCATCGACGACGTTGTCCGGGTTGGCCTTCTTGTCGGCCGGCTCGCCCACCAGCAGCATGGCGGCGCGCGAGACGCCGAGCGTGACGTTCTCGATCTCCTCCGGGCGCAGGGCGTGGTCCGCGCGCAGCGCCAGCGCCGCGTCGATACCGGCATGCGCCCAGCGGCAGGACGGATAGGGCTTTATGCCCGTCTGCATCAGCTCCCACGCGCGGCCGAGATCCTGTGTCACCCGCTCGGGCCGGGGCGCGGGCGCATAGGCGCGCAGGAACCCATGCCGGCCTTCCAGCGCCTCGGCCGCGCCCTTGAAGCCGGCGCGCGCGAGCGTCGCGGCGGTAAGGCCGGCAAAACCGGCCCAGCCGACCTGGAACCGCTTGGTCCAGGCGCCGTTGGCCAGGAATTGCAGGCTGCCAGCGCTCTGGCTGAGCGCGATGCCGAGGGCCGAGGCGACGCCGGCGGCGTCCAGCCCGAACACGCGCGCGGCGGCGGCGGCGGCGCCGAACGCGCCGCAGGTGGCGCTGGGGTGAAAGCCCCGGTCGTAATGCGCCCCGGCGGGCAGCGCGAGGGCGATGCGGCAGCCGGTCTCGTAGCCGGCGACGATGCCGGCGAGCGTGTCGGCCCCGCTCGCGCCCGCCATCTCGGCGGCGGCGAGCGCGGCCGCGATCACCGGGGCGCCAGGGTGCAGCACGGCGGCGGCGTGGGTGTCGTCGAAATCGAGCGAGTGGCCGAGCGTGCCGTTCAGCAGCGCGGCGCCGGCCGGGGTGTAGCGCGCGGGATCGCCCAGCACCCGGCACGCGCCGCCGGCAAGGCCGAGCGCGCGTGCCGCCTCCAGCAGCGGCGGCGTGCTGTCCGCGTCGTGGCGCGCGCGCACGGCGTTGCCGAGCAGGTCGAGCAGCAGCAGATGCGCCCGCCGCGCCACGTCCGGCGGCAGATCGGCATGGCGAAGCCCGGCCACGAAGCCGGCGAGATCCGTCGTGATGCCCATGGCGTGGTTCCCTGCCCCCGGTGCGGTAGCGCGCAGCCTAGGGCCTCGCGGCGGCGGGCGGAATCCGCCTTATCGCGGCGGGCTCAGCGGCAATGGTGCCACCAGCCGCCGCAGCCGTCGCGGTCAACGACGATGCAGCCGGACAGGCTGGCCGCCATCAGCACGAGGCCGACACCAGCCAGAAGGCGACGAAGATTCAGACCCATGTGCATTCCCCGCGCGGTTGCGCCACCCGCGCGGCGGGGCGGTCGCTCGCGCCGAGATCTGGGGGCGCGATGTGGCGGCGGGATGGCGGGCCGGATCACGCTCCCGCGAGGGGCGGGCGGTTTGCCCACCGCGCGCCCTACGTTAGGCTGGCTTGGTCAGCTTCAGGGAGCCCTCATGGTCGGCGAACGCATCCGGTTTTCCATCGACGGCGAGGTGGCGCGCATCGTGCTGGCCAACCCGGCCAACCGCAACGCGGTTGACACGACCTTCGTCCGGGAACTCGCCGCCGTCGCCGGGCGGTGCGAGGCCGAGCAGGGGCTGCGCGCCATCGTGATGTCGGCCGAGGGCGAGTATTTCTCGGTCGGCGGGGATCTGCGCAGCTTCCTCGCGCAGCGCGACAGCATCGGCGAGCACATTCGCGCCACCGCCACCACGTTCCATACCGGCATCCTCGCACTGCGCCGCGCCGCGGCCCCGGTGATCGCGGCCGTCGGCGGCACGGCGGCGGGTGCCGGATTCAGCCTCGTGTGCGGCGCCGATCTGGTGGTGGCAAGCGAGACGGCGCGCTTCGTCTCCGCCTATACCGGCTCGGGCCTGACGCCGGATGGCGGGGGGACGTATTTCCTGCCGCACATCGTCGGCCGGCGCGTCGCCTTCGACCTGATGGCGACCAACCGGATGCTGTCGGCGGCCGAGGCACTGTCGCTCGGCATCGTCTCACGCGTGGTGGCGCCGGACGCGCTGGAGGCCGCGGTGGAAACGTTGGTCGGCGAGTTGCTGGCGCAGCCGGAGGGCGCGCTCGCGGGGCTCAAGGCGCTGTTCCGGCGCGGCGAGGACGAGGCGCTGGCGGTGCAGTTGCGCGCCGAGGCGGACTCGATCGCCCGCCTCGCCGGCTCGCCGGCCACGCTTGCGCGCATGGAGGCGTTCCTGGCGCGCAAGCCGCGCTGAGGGCTATGGCATCTTCATGCCCGGCATCGCATCCGGGCCGGCCGCGCCGGGCTTCAGCACGGGGACGCTGACCGTCATTGGTGCCGCGTGGGCGAAGGTCAGCGTCAGCGGGACGCTGGCGCCGGTCTTCAGCGGCGCCTTCAGCCCCTCCAGCATGATGTGCATGGCGCCCGGGTGGAACGTGACCGGCTTGCCCGGCTCCAGCGCCACGCCGTCGAGCATGCGCATCCGGCTCACGCCGCCATCGACGTAGCTCTCGTGCACCATCGCCATGGCGGCAGCGGGCGTGGCCACGCCGATCAGCCGGTCGGGGGCGCCCTGGGCGGTCAGGGTGAGATAGACGGACCCGGTGGTGCCGGCGCCAGGGGTCGCGCGCGCCCAAGGCTGTTCGACGGCCACCGTCGCGTCCTGCGCCCAGGCGGGCACGATGAGCGGGGCGGCGAGCAGGGCGGCCAGGAGCAGGCGTTTTCCGATCATCGCGGGGTTTCCGTTGCGATTGAGGTTTCGGGGGCGGGCCGGACGACCGCGCGCAGCCGGCCGGCCGCGTCGATCAGCAGGTCCGCTACGGACAGGCGCGCGGGCGAGAGGCCGCTCGCCAGCGCGTAGGCGGGGATCGCGTCGGGGTCGGCGGCTCGGCAGCCGCCGGGCGGCGGCGGGGCCGCGCGCAACGACAGGCGCAGGTCATGGCCGCGCGCGTCGCTCAGCGCCTGGATCGCGCCGTCGGCGCAGACAAGGTCGATGTCCGGCGCGCGCACCGGCAGCGCCCCGGCGGTGGCGCGGGCGCGCAGGAAGTCGATCAGGTGCCAGCGCGCATCCTCGTCCAGCGTCGCGGCGAAGCCGGGCATGCCGGCGGTGCCGCTGGAGAGCACCCAGAACAGGTCGCCGTCCTCGGTCGCGGCGAGGCGCGCGGGCAAGAGCGGGGCGGCGCCGTGGCAGGCGGCGCAGCGTGCGGCGAATAGCCTGGCACCATCCATGATGGCGGCGGCGGTGAAGCCGGTTTCGGAACGAAAAAAGCTGGTGGGGGTGGCCGGCACCAGCAGGCCACCGAGACGCGGCACCGCCCCGCCCGCCAGCAGCGCGGCAAGCGCGAGCGCGGGCAGCCGCCAGCGCCGCCCAACCGCTGCCCAGCCGAGCAGCGCCAGTGCGAGCGCCAGCGCGGTCACGTCAGCAATCCCGGACAGCCGCAGCGGCAGCCGCGGGCGATACGCGAAAGGCCACACCGGCGGCGTGTGCATCCCCGGCGGCAGCGTGCTGAGCAGGGCGGCGGCGCCCAGCACCAGCAGGCCGATGGCGGTCTCGAGCGCGATGCTGCGCAGCAGGGCGGCCCGCCCGCCGCGCGCCGCCAGCGCCGGCATCAGCCGCATGCGGTTGCGCCACGCGATGCCCAGCAACACCGCGAACAGCAGCGCCTTGAGCAGCGCCACCCAGCCATAGGAGGTGCCGAACAGCCCGCCCAGTCCGCCGAGCAGGGCGACGGCCTGCACCAGGGCGGTCGCCGCCAGCAGCAGCACCAGGGCGGTCGCCACGCGGGAGAATCGCCGCAGCGTCGCCGTCGCGGCGGCAAGCGGGGCGTGGCGCACCACCAGCGCCAGCGGCAGCAGCCCGCCGAGCCACGCGGCGGCGGCGCAGAGATGCAGCAGCACCGCCCCGGTCAGCAGGCCCGGCCCGCCCTGCATCGCCCAGGCATGCGAGTGCCCCGCCTGCACCGCCGTCGCCGCGAGCGCGAGGCCGGCCGGGACGAAACGGCCCCGGCCGTCGCCGAGGCCCAGCGCCGCCCAGGCCGCGAGCAACAGTACTGCCTGTGCCACGGCGCGGTGGCCGAACGCGGCGCGCGCAAACACCGTGCCGACCCCGGCCAGCGCCTCCGCCAGCCCGTCCGCCCCTACGATGGCGGCGGATTGCAGCAGCACCCAGGCGACCCAGGCGGCCGCGGCCGCCGCCAGACCGCGCACGATCAGGCGCGAGAGACCGGCGCGCACCGAAGGCACCCGCGCGGCCTCGCTCGGGGCCGCCGCCGCGCGGAACAACAGCGCCCCGGTGGTGGACAGCAAGGCGGCCAGCCACAGCGCGCGCGCCAGCACCAGCGGCAGATGCGCCAGTTCCACCCCGCCCGCCGGCAGCGCGCCGTTGAACATCGCTATGGCGCCACGGTGAAGCTGAAATGCCCCTCGGTCTTGTGCGCATCCACCGAGGTCGCATGCCACTCCACCGTGTACACGCCGGGGGCGAGCGGCTTGAGCGGCACGCTGATGGTTTTCGCGTCGTCCGAGGCCGCCGTGATCGCGCCCAGATCGACGCGAACGCCGGCCGCATCGCGCACGAGGATGGTACTGAACGCGGCTTCAACGCCCTCGGAGAAGCTCAGCCTGACGACGCGCGGCGCGGCCTGCAGGGTGGCCCCGGACGCGGGAATGGCCTTGCGCAGCAGCGCGTGCGCGCAAGCGGGGGAGGACAGCGCGCCGAGCAGCAGCGCGGCGGCGACAAGACGACGGACATTCGACATGGGAGTATCCACGACCCTGAAACGGCAAAGGCCGCCGGCCAGGCCGGCGGCGGCGGCATTCGGTTCAGAGCGGAAGCGGCGGACCTCGGGCCGAAGGCGCGGACAGCGTCGCGGGGGGTGGGGCGCGCGACGTCGGCAGCGCGAAGGCGCGGGCCACGAGCAGGAGCGGCGCCGCCACCACCACGGCAGGTGCCGCGAGCAGCGCCCCGGCATGGGCGATGGCGTGACAGAGCGGGCAGACCGCGCAGTCCGGCGCGTGACGCGGCGCCGGCGCGCCACCGTCGTCGGGGTTCGCGGCGTGGCAGATCGAGGCGGCCACCAGCCGGTCCACCCCGGACGCGGCCAGCGGCGCGAACGGCATCACGCTCGCGGCGGCAAGCTGGATCGCCAGCGCCACGACAGCCAGCACGAGGCCCGGAAGGCCCAGCGACACGCGCATCGACCGAGGCAACGCGGCATTCATGGGCGCGATGTGTAGCACGCCGGCGCCGGCGGGCAATGCCGCGGGAAGCCTGACGCTGGTCGGCGTACGCCGGGCCTGCGCACGCTACGCCGTCCCGCTACTGGGCCGAGCCTCGACCTCTGGCCGTGCGAGTCACGCCAACGGCGAATGGCCCGCCGGCAGCAGGATGGAGACCTCCTGCCGCACCACCATGCTCTGTGCGCGGGTCGTGGCCAGGAAATCCTTCCAGATCGGGTCTTTCAGCGCATTGGCGCGCGCGGCGGCGCGGGTGTTCAGGTCGGCGTAGCACCAGATATGCACCACCCGGTCCTCCTCGCCCTCGTCGCTGGCGAACAGACCGACGATGCGGGAATATTGCTGGCGCGCCGGCAGGGCGGCGGTGAAGATCCCCACCCATGCCTGCGTCATGCCCCGCCGCATCCGGTAATGACGCAGCTCGTACACCCCGCCCGTGACCAGCGGCGGCGTCGGCCCCACGACCGCCGTGAGCGGCCAGGAGGTCTGTGCCACCTGTCCCGCGCCCTCGCCCGCCGGGCGCGGCTGCGACCAGAGTTCCACCGTCTGGTTCAGCGTGCCGATCTCCGTCAGCCAGTAGCCGGCGAGGCCCGGCGCCGGGTTCGCGGCGGCTTCCTGGGCGGCGGCGTTGGCCTGCCCCGGCAGATAGGTGGTGGTCACCAGATCGTAGCGCATGCGGTCGTTTCCCCTCGCGATGGCGTATCATTCCTCGCGTTCTATTCGTCTTACCAGCACTTCGCGCTTGCCGACATGGTTGGCGGCCCCGACGATGCCCTCCTTTTCCATCTGCTCGACGAGCCGAGCGGCACGGTTGTAGCCGATCTGCAAATGCCGCTGGATGAAGCTGGTGCTCGCCTTGCCCTCGCGTGAGACGAGATCGACCGCCTGATCGAACAGCCCCTTCTCGCCGTCGCTGGCCCCCGCGATGCCGGACAGGGCGGAGCCTCCCTCCGGCTCCTCGGGCGCTTCGGTGACTTCCTCGACATAGGCGGGCTCGCCCTGTTCGCGCAGGAATTCGACGATGTCCTCGACTTCCTTGTCGCTGACGAACGGGCCATGCACGCGGGTGATGCGCCCGCCGCCCTGCATGTACAGCATGTCGCCCTGGCCGAGCAGCTGCTCGGACCCCTGCTCGCCGAGGATGGTGCGGCTGTCGAACTTGGAGATCACCTGGAAGCTGATGCGGGTCGGGAAATTGGCCTTGATGGTGCCGGTGATGACATCCACCGACGGGCGCTGCGTCGCCATCACCACATGGATGCCGGCGGCGCGCGCCATCTGCGCCAGGCGCTGCACCGCCGCCTCGATCTCCTTGCCGGCGACCATCATCAGGTCGGCCATCTCGTCGATGATGACGACGATGAACGGCAGCGGTTCGAGTGCTAAGGGCTGTTCCTCGTGGATCGGCTTGTTGGTCTCCGGGTCGAAGCCGGTCTGCACGCGGCGGGTGACGACCTCGCCCTTGCCGCGCGCCTCGTTCACCCGGTCGTTGTAGCCGCCGATATTGCGCACGCCGAGCTGGCTCATGGCGCGGTAGCGGCGCTCCATTTCCCGCACCGTCCATTTCAGCGCGGTGACGGCCTTGGCCGGTTCGGTGACGACCGGGGCCATCAGGTGCGGAATGCCCTCGTATACCGAGAGTTCCAGCATCTTCGGATCGATCAGGATCAGCCGGCACTGGTCGGGCGACAGCCGGTAGAGCAGCGACAGAATCATCGCGTTGATGCCGACCGACTTGCCCGAGCCGGTGGTGCCGGCAACCAGCAGATGTGGCATGCGCGCGAGATCGGCGATCACCGGCGCGCCGCCGATGTCCTTGCCCAGCGCGATGGCCAGCCGGCTTTGCTGCTTCGACCAGTCGTCGGTGTCGAGCAGCTCGCTCAGATAGACGGTCTCGCGCTTGGCGTTCGGCACCTCGATGCCGATGACGTTGCGGCCCGAGACGGTGGCGATGCGCACGGCGGTCACGGACAGGCTGCGCGCCACGTCGTCGGCCAGCCCGATCACGCGCGCGCTGCGGATGCCGGGGGCGGGTTCGAGTTCATACAGCGTCACCACCGGGCCGGGGCGGATTTCGACGATGCGGCCCTGCACGCCGTAGTCGGACAGCACCGCTTCGAGCAGCCGCGCATTGGCCTGCAACGCATCCGCGTCCGGCGTGCCGGCGGCCGCGCGCGGCGGCGCGGGCGTGAGCAGCGACAGCGGCGGAAACCGCCACGGGCCCTCGAAGGCGAGGGTCGGCTGGCGCGGGGCGGCGGCTTTGGCCGGCGCGGGCGTGGTGACTTTCGCCACCTGCCGGGCGGATGCGGCCGGGGCTGCCACCGCCTGCGGCACGGTGATGCGCGGTTCGGGCCGGCGGGCGGGGCTGCCCGGTGCCACGATATTGGGCGGCGGTTCCGGCGCGCGGGTGCCGTTCAGCCGGTCCAGCACCGCCACCCCGAAGCGGCCGAGGCGCGCGGAAAAGCGGCCGGCCACCCCCACCGCGTCGCGGCTCTGGGTCGCCGCCTGCCGCGCCGCGATACCGGCCGCGCGCCATTCGCTGCGGCTCAGCCCGAGCGCCAGCACCACCAGCGCCACCGCCAGCGCGGCGCCGAGGGCGAGCACCAGCGGCGGACCGAGCGGGCCCAGCATCTCCTGCCCGGCCGCCAGCGCGCTCTCCGCCACCAGCCGGCCGACGGCGCCGCCGAGGCCGCTGCCGGCCGGCCAGGCGATCAATTCGCCGTGCATCCCCGGAATAGGCGACAGCACCGCGCCCAGCACCGGCAGCGCCGCGAGCAGGCAGGCCAGCCGCAGCGGGAAAATATACAGCCCGCGATGCGAGAAAATGCGCCACGCCCAGGCCAGCATGGCAACGCCGGGCAGCGCGCCGGCAAGCCCGAAGCCTTGCAGCAGCAGGTCCGCCGCCGCCGCCCCGGGCGGCCCGGCCAGATTGCTCGCCGCGCGCGCCGTGGCCGTGTTCAGCGACGGGTCGGCCGCATCGTAGGAACCGAGTGCGACCAGCAGCGCCAGTGCGAGCAGCGCGAGCAGCAGCCCACCCAGTTCGGCAAGCCGGCGCGCCAGCAGCGTGCGCAAGGCGGGTGAGGCCATACGGCGGCCCTGGACGGCAACAGCCATGAACGGCGACTCCGGTCTTGGCCCGGATTTCGGACCCTGGCTGAACTATACCGGAGAACCCTCTGACGAAAGAAGGGCGGCGACACGCGAAGGGGCGCCCCTCGCGGGGCGCCCCTCGGTCCGTACAAACCCGGCGGCTGGCGTCAGCCGAGCGTCTCGCCGTGCAGCACGATGTCCAGACCCTCGCGCTCCTCCTCGGCAGTGACGCGCAGGCCGATGACCACATCCACGATCTTCAGCAGGATGAAGCTGACCACGCCGCTGTAGATCAGGGTGACGAGCACCGCGACCACCTGCGCCTCGAACTGCGGCAGGCCGCCGACATTGCCGCCGGTCCACTCGTTGGTCTTCGGGTCGAGCGTGCCGGTGAACGGCTGGAAGGCGAACACGCCGGTCAGCAGCGCGCCGACGATGCCGCCCACGCCATGCACGCCGAAGGTATCCAGGCTGTCGTCGTAGCCCAGCGCGTGCTTGAGGCTGGTGGCCGACCAGAAGCAGATGACACCGGCGGCGATGCCGATGATCAGCGCCGGGCCGGGCAGCACGAAGCCCGAGGCCGGGGTGATCGCAACCAGGCCGGCGACGGCGCCGGAGGCAGCCCCGAGCGCGCTCGGCTTGCCCTTGGCGATCCACTCGGCGAACATCCACGCGAGCGCCGCCGCGGCGGTGGCGATCTGGGTGACCGTCATCGCCATGCCGGCGCGGCCGTTGGCGGCCACGGCGGAGCCGGCGTTGAAGCCGAACCAGCCCACCCACAGCAGCGAGGCGCCGATGATCGCGTAGGCCACGTTGAACGGCGCCATGTTCTCGGTGCCGTAGCCAACGCGCTTGCCCAGCACGAGGCAGGCGACCAGGCCGGCAACACCCGCGTTGATATGCACGACAGTGCCGCCCGCGAAGTCGGCCGCCCCCGGCAGGCCGAACACGCCCTGGCCGAGAAAGCCCGTGGCGCTCCAGACCCAGTGCGCGATCGGCGAATAGACCAGCAGCGACCACAGTACCATGAACACGCACATGGCCGAGAACTTCATGCGGTCGGCGAAGGCACCCGCGATCAGCGCCGGCGTGATGATCGCGAACGTCATCTGGAACATCATGAAGACGCTCTCGGGTACCGTCGTCTGCGTCGCGGTATCGACGCCGGCGCCGAGCTTGAACGGCTGGTCCCAGTTGGCCCCGAAGCCCGAGAGGAAGAAGCGCGAGAGATCGCCGATATAGGGGTTGCCGTTGGTGAAGGCGAGGCTGTAGCCCGCCACCATCCACGTCACCGTCACCAGACAGGTGATGGCGAAGGACTGCATGATGGTCGCGAGCACGTTCTTCTTGCGCACCATGCCGGCGTAGAACAGCGCAAGGCCCGGAATGGTCATCATCAGCACCAGCGCCGAGCTGGTCAGCATCCAGGCGGTGTCGCCGCTGTCCAGCTTGGCCGCGGGCGCGGCGGCGGCCACCGCCGCCGCGGCGGCGGCAGGGGCGGCGGCGGGGGCGGCGTCGTCGGCGAAGGCCGGCATCGCCCCCGCGAGCACGAGCACCACCGGAATCAACGCGAGCGACGCTCGGTCAATCAGCTTCTTCATCTGCGAAAATTCCCTTATGTGCCTGGGCTCAGAGCGCCTGCGCGTCGGTTTCGCCGGTGCGGATGCGCACGGCCCGCTCGATGTCGAGGACAAAGATCTTGCCGTCGCCGATCTTGCCGGTGTGCGCCGCCTTCGTGATTGCTTCCACCACCTGGTCGGCGAGATCGGCCTGGACCGCGACCTCGATCTTCACCTTGGGCAGGAAGTTCACGTGGTACTCGGCCCCACGGTAGATTTCGGTCTGTCCCTTCTGACGGCCGAAACCCTTCACCTCGCTGACGGTGAGACCCTGCACGCCCAAAGGCGTGAGAGCCTCGCGCACGTCGTCGAGCTTGAAGGGCTTGATGACGGCTATGATCAACTTCATGTCGCAGCCCTGCTCCCTAGATGCCTGGGTGGCGCCCCACTCGCCCCCCGAAGGGCCAGCGCGGGCGCACTGTGGCAGCGTCTTTCAAGAACCATGCCGCGCCCGACGGTGCGGTTCAGACCGGGAATCGGACGAAGACTGCTCAAATTCCGGGCACGAGATAACAATTCAGCGTACACCGGCTTCGAATCGGTGTGCGCGCCAAACAGGCAGGATGGCTGACTCATGACAGAAGCGATGCCGGCGGATGGCGTGGCGGTGGATGTAGCCGT
>JAKBCB010000065.1 GCA_021808185.1 Pseudomonadota bacterium | reverse complement strand
TCGGTCACGCCGGCCGCGCTGGGGTCGGTCGCGGCGGCGACGCTGATCAATGCCTTCGTCACCGTGCTGTTCTTCGAGGTGGTGCGCCGCGCCGGCCCCACCTTCTTCTCGATGTTCAACTACGCGGCGCTGCCGGCGGGCGTGGTGTGGAGCATCCTGGTGTTCGGCGAGATGCCGCCGGCCGTGTTCTGGCTGGCGCTGGCCATCATGCTCGGCGGTGTCGCGATGGCGCTCGGCGGCGGCAGGCGGGCGGCGGCGGGCTGAACGCCGCGCCGCCACCCGCCCGGTTTCAATGCGCCGGGTCTTTCGGCGTCCACAGCTTGACCGGCGCGCCGGCCTCGTAGCCAAGCCCCTTCGGGTACGTCAGCATCTCCATTTGCGCGCCCCACGGGGTCAGGAAATACTCGATGGTCTCGCCCGCCAGCGGTCCCTGCGCGAACGGCGTCGGGTCGCCGAGCAGTTTCACGCCCTTGGATTTCATGTAGGCGACGGCGGCATCCATGTCGTCCACGTAGAAGCCCAGATGATGCCCGCCGATGTCGCTGTTGCGCGGCTCGGTCTTGTTCTGGCCCTCGGCCTTGTACTGGAACAATTCGACGTTCGAGCCCATGAAGCAGCGCAGCATTTCCAGCTTGGTGATCTCGGCGCGCGGATCGACGTTGATGTGCACCTGCATCCAGTCGTCGGGGAAGGCCAGCGGACCGATGCTGTACGCGGGCTTCGAGCAGCCGAGCACGTCGGTGAAGAACGCCACCGCCTGATCCATGTCCGGCACGGTCAGCGCCACATGATCCAGCCCGCGAATGCCGGGCACCTGATCGGCCCGCGCCGGGGCCACGGAGGCAAAGCCCGCCAGCACGGCGGCAGCCAACAGCAGGTTGCGCATCGACGGAACATCTCCCCTGGTTTGTTGGGGAGGAAGGCTACACCGTTACGGCCGCGCGGCAACCCTCAGGCATGGGCGGGTCGGGGCGGCGCCGGCCGCCGCACCGCGCGGCCAAGGGCGAAGATGCCGGCCACCGTCACCAGCCACGCCAGCACCTGCAACCCGTTCGGCTGGTCGGTGTAGCCCACCAGCGTGTGCGCGAGTCGCCCGGTGATGGTGCCGTCGTTCAGCAGCCACGACGTGTCCCACAGCTTCTGCTGCCAGATCGGCAGGAAGTCGCCCTGTTGCAAAAACGCCATCGCCTGCGCCGCCATGCCGGCCGCGAGCAGCGTAATCAGCCATTCCGTGGTGGCGAACAATTTGCCGGCCGGGATCGCCAGCAGGCCGAAATACATCAGCGCGCCCACGGCCCCACCCGCCGCCACGCCGAGCGCGCCGCCCGCCGCCACCCCCGCCGCCGTGGTGCCGCCGCTGGCCAGCACGCCGTACAGGAACAGCACCACCTCGCTGCCCTCGCGCAGCACCGCGATGCCGACCACGACCGCGAGCGCCAAGGGGGGCCGCTCGCCCGCGCTCACGCTGCGGCCGACCGCCCGTAGCTCCCGCGCCATCTCCCGCCCGTGCGAGGCCATCCAGACATTGTGCCAGGTCAGCATGGCCACCGCCGCGAGCAGCACGCAGGCCTGGAGTAATTCCTGCCCCGAGCCCTCGAACATCCCGGCCAGCGTCCCGGCGAACGCCGCGAGCAGGCAGGCGCCGAGCACGCCGCCCGCGATACCGCCACCGACCATGCGCCACCGCCCCGCGACACCCCGCGACGCCGCGAGCACGATGCCCACGATCAGCCCGGCCTCGATCATCTCGCGGAACACGATCACCAGGGCAGCGAGCATGCTATCCTCCCGCGGCCGTGAGTGGCCGTGCAGATGAGAATTAGTCGCAACTGCCAGGGGCTGTCAAACGACGCGGGGGCACGGCTGCCCCCGCGTCGGCGCGGGCTTACAAGGCGGCCAGGATCGCCTCGGCGCGGCTGACATCGAATCCGCCGGGCGCTTCGACCGCCAGATGCGTCACCTTGCCGTCCTCGGCGACCAGGGCGAAGCGCTGGCTGCGCACGCCCAGGCCGCGCGCGACCAGATCCAGCTCCAGCCCCAGCGCCTTGGTGAACGCACCCGACCCATCGGCCAGCATCAGCACCTTGTCGCCCGCGCCCTGGTCCTTCGCCCACGCGCCCATGACGAACACGTCGTTCACCGCGAGGCAGACGATGGTATCGACGCCCTTGGCGTGGATGGCATCGGCGTCCTGCACGAAGCCCGGCAGGTGCTTGGCGCTGCATGTCGGGGTGAACGCCCCCGGCACCGCGAACATCACCACCTTCTTGCCCTTGAAGATCTCGTCGGTGGAGATTTCCTTCGGCCCATCCGCCGTCGGCGTCATCAGCTTCATCGAGGGGATGGAGTCGCCCGCTTTGATGGTCATGGTTCCTGCTCGTTTCCTGGGGTGTCGCCACCCGGTTGGCGCAAAAGATCGGTGATTGAAGGATATGGCCGGGCGACTCCTAGCGCCAAGTCCGGGTGCCTGTCACGCCGGGCCGGCACGGGGCCAAGAGTCGGCGCGCGACTGCGATGGCAGGTGCTTGCGCTGCGGCCGGACGCTGCCAAAATGTCACGCATGGCTCGAAAACCCGCAACACGGCCGAAACGCCCCGCCAAGCCGCCCGCGCGGCCCGGCTTCCCGATCAACGAGACGACGCTGACCGGCCAGGTGCTGATCGCGATGCCGGCGATGGCGGACCAGCGCTTCGCCCAGAGCGTGATCTACGTCTGCGCTCACACCGAGGAAGGTGCCATGGGCATCGTGCTCAACCGCCCCCTCGACGCCCCGAGTTTTTCCGATCTGCTCCAGCAGCTCGGCGTCGATCCGGTGCCGCCCGCGCGCAGCATCCGCCTGTGCCAGGGCGGCCCGGTGGACAACGCGCGCGGCTTCGTCCTGCACACCGCCGACTGGACCGGCGACGGCAGCCTGCGCGTGGACGACACGATGGCGCTGACCGCGAGCCTGGACATCCTGAAGGCCATCGCCAGCGGCGGCGGCCCGGCGCGGGGCGTGCTGGCGCTCGGCTATGCCGGCTGGGGGCCGGGGCAACTGGACGCGGAGATCCAGCAGAATGCGTGGCTGTCGGCACCCGCCGATCTGTCGCTGGTGTTCGACGAGGCGCACGAGACCAAGTGGCGCCGGGCGCTCGCCAGCCTGAAGATCGATCCGCTGTTGCTGTCCCCGGCGGCGGGGCGGGCGTAGCCGGCTACCAGCGGAACGCCGGCAGCAAGGCCACCGGGGCGAGCCCGGCCCGTCGCGCCGCCACCTCGGCGGCGTCGTGCGTAGCCAGTTCCTCGGCATGGATGCCGCCCAGAACCCACGCCGCATCCACCCCGGCCGCCCGCGCGCCCGCGATGTCGGTGCGCAGCGAATCGCCCACCGCCAGGACCCGCTCGCGCGGCACGCCCAGCAGCTCCAGCACCGGCCGGTACACCGCCGCATCGGGCTTGCCGACCCAGAGCACCTCGCCGCCCAGCGCCTCGTAGCGCAGCGCCAGCGCCCCCGCGCAGATCAGGCGCTGGCCGCCGCGGATGACTTCCAGGTCCGGATTGGCGCAGACCATGGGCAACCCAGCCGCCACGCTGGCCTGCAACTCGGCTTCGTACGGCGCGACGGAGGTCGGGCTGCGCAGGTCGTCCGGGCCGGTGTTCAAAAGGAAGTCGGCATCGGCCGGCGCCGCGACGGCTTGCAGGTCGAGTCCGAAAAACACGTTCCTGTCGCGCTCCGGCCCGAGATGGTACAGCCGCCGCCCCAACGCGGCGAATTCGGGCAGCGAGCGGTCGCGCAGCAACACATGCGTCACCTCGCCGCTGGTGACGATGCCGGTATAGTCCTGCGGGACAATGCCCATGGCGCGCATCGCCTCGGCCGCGACATGCGCCCGGCGCGGCGCGTTCGAGAGCAGCACCGCGCGCTTGCCGGCATCGCGCAGCCGGCGCAGGCAGTCCACCGCCCCCGGATACGGCGAGACCCCGTCATGGATCACGCCCCACAGATCGAGGATGAACCCGTCGTACTGCTCCGCCAGCGCGGCGAATCCGGCATGATGCTGCATGGCTATTCCTTGAGATCGGCCCCCACCGCCGCCTCGACACTGGCGAACCCGTCGCGGTCCAGCGCGGTCAGCAACTCGCGCTTGAGGCGGGGGATCAGCGCCGGGCCTTCGATGGCAAAGCCGGTGTAGAGTTGCACGAGACTGGCACCCGCGCGGATTTTCGCCAGCGCCTGCCGCCCGCTGGAGACGCCGCCCACGCCCACCAGCACCAGCCGCCCCGCCGCCAGCCGCGCCAGCCGCGCCAGCAACGCCGTGGACGGCGCGAACAGCGGCGCCCCGGACAGGCCCCCCGCCTGCGCCGCGTTGCGGCCGCGCAGGCCGGGTGGGCGCGATGTGGTGGTGTTGGAGACGATCAGCCCCGCCGCCCCATGCTCCACGCAGGCGGCCACGATGTCGGGCAGTTCCTCGTCGTGCAGGTCGGGCGAGAGCTTGATGAGGATCGGCGGCCGGCGCTCCACCTCGCGGCGGATGGCGCCCAGGATTTCCGCCAGCCGCTCGGCACCTTGCAGCTTGCGCAGGCCGGGCGTGTTCGGCGAGGACACGTTCACCACGACGTAATCGGCATGGCGTGCCACGGCCGCCACCAGCGCCGGATAATCCCGCTCCGGCACCGCGCCGTCCTTGTTCACGCCGATATTGGCGCCGACCGGCACGCGATGCTTCACCGCCGAGAGCCGGCGGACGAAGGCGTCGATCCCCGCATTGTTGAAGCCGAAACGGTTGATCACCGCCTCATCCTCGCCCAGGCGGAACAGGCGCGGGCGCGGGTTGCCTGGCTGCGGGCGCGGCGTGACGGTGCCCGCCTCCACCAGCCCGAAGCCGAGGCGCATCAGCGGGCCAAGCGCCACCGCGTCCTTGTCGAACCCGGCGGCAAGGCCGATCGGGTTGGGGAAATGCAGGCCCAGCACATTCACCGCCAGCCGGGGATCGTCCGGCACGCGGTCGGCACCGGCCAGGCCGAGGCGCAGCGCCGTGAGCGCGATGGCGTGCGCCCGCTCGGCATCGATCAGGCGCAGCAGCGGCAGCAGCGAGGACGCCAACATGGGGGACATGCCCGGCCACATGCCCGAGGCGGTGCGGAAAGGAAAGCGCGGGGTTGCGGGACGCAGCCGCGCACCGCACATGACTTGCCGTATGTGGAACGACCCCTACCTCGAAAGCTGTTGTCGCTCGGCACTGCACCGCCTGTCGCTGGCCGGCGGCGTGGGCCGCCCGGGCGGGCTGAAGGACGGGCCGTGCCTGGAGCGGCTGGCCGGCATGGGGCTGGTGCGCGCGCGGCCCGACGGCCGTTGGGAATTATCGCCCGAGGGCGCGGTCCGGCACGGGCGCGAGGTCTTGAAGCAGGCGGGCTGAAGCCCCCCCTCCCGCGGGGAGAGGGGGGAACAATGCCTCAGTGCCGCGTCGAGGTCTCCGCCGCGTAACGCTCGCGCGCGGCTTCCACGGCCTTGCTGTGCGTGTCGGCCAGTTCCGGCCGCGCGGCGGCGGCGCGGGCGGCGGCGTCCATGGTGGCGTGGTGCTGCCCCTGGAAGCGCGGAAAGACGTGGCGCGCGAGCAGGTCGTAGCTGCGCTTGGTCGCCTCGAAATTCGCCCAGTTGTGCGCCAGCAGCATGTAGCAGCCGAAGCCGCCGGCAGATTGCGCCCATAGCCGCTCGATCTGCGCCGCCGCCATCTCAGGCGTGCCGATCACGCCCACGCCGGAATCGTTGATGAAGTCGATCATCTCCTTCGCGTTGCCGCCCTGCATGGCCATTTGCGGGAAGGCGGCGACGCCCTGGAAATACTTGAACCAGTGCTCGATGCCGTATTCCACGTCGCGATACGCCTGCTCGCGCGTCTCGGCGATGTGCATGGGCCCGACGAGGCGCCATTTGGAGCGGTCCACGGTCTTGCCGTGCACCCGCGCTTCTTCCTGCAACACGCTCCAGTGCAGCGCCAGCGCGTCGAAGCCGGCGGCGAGCGTGGCACCGATGGACAGCATGCCGATGCCGTGCCGCCCGGCCAGCTTGGCGCCGGTGGGCGAGGCGACCGCCGCCACCGCCACGTCGAAATTCGAATACGGCCGCAGATGCAGCCGCGCCTCGCGCAGATCCCAGCGGTCGTTCTTGAACGTCACCGGCTCCTCGCTGGTCAGCAGGCGCATGATGACGCTCAGGCTTTCCTCCAGCAGCAGCCGCGTCTGCGACTGGCTCAGCCCGATCATGATACCGTCCGTCGGCAGCGAGCCGGGGCCGACGCCCAGCATCGCGCGCCCACGCGTGATGTGGTCGAGCATCACCAGACGCTCGGCCACCCAGAGCGGGTTGTGGTACGACAGGCTGACCACGCCGGTGCCGAGCTTGATGTGCTTCGTGCGCTCCGCCGCGACCGCGATGAAAATTTCGGGCGAGGCGGAAATCTCGGTGCCCGCCGAATGATGCTCGCCGAACCACGCCTCGTCGTAGCCGCAGCGGTCGAGCCACTGCACCAGTTCCAGATCCTGTTCGAGCGCCAGTGTCGGGTTGATGCCGGGCTTGTGGAACGGCGCCATGAAGATGCCGAAGCGCAGGCGTTGGGTCATTTGCGTTTCCTCGTCGTTTCCGTCCGCCGGCTTCTGGGGCCGGGGCTCAACAGACGGTAACAAGGTGCCGCGACCCTGGCGAGGCCCGCTAGCGCCCGGGCGGCAGATCCGCGACCCGCACCATCCGGTCCGCGTCCTCGTCCCACAACTGATAGGCGGACGCGCGCAGCGCCTGCCCCAGCGTCAGCCCTGGCACCCGGCCGCCGATGGCGGCGAAGGCGCGGTGGCAATCCTCCAGCCGGTAGTTCGGCACGCGCGGCACGAGGTGATGGATGTGGTGGAAGCCGATATTGCCGCTGAACCATTGCAGCACGCGCGGCAGCTTCAGGTAGGAACTGCCATACAGCGCCGCGCGCGTGGCATCCCAGCTCTCCTGGCGCGACCACACCACCTGCTCGAAGCGATGCTGCACGGAGAACAGCCACACCCCGATGATCGAGGCAACGATCATGGTGGACAACTGCACCAGCAGCACGGGGCCGGCACCGGCGAGCCACACCAGGGCGGAGAACAGCGCGACCAGCGCGGCGTTGGTGGCCAGCACGCTCATCCGCTCGCGCCGCCACGCGCGCGGCGTGTCGAACGGCACGCGGTACAGCAGCAGGAACACCAGCGGCGGCAGCAGCACCTGCGCCACCAGCGGATGCCGCGTGACCCGGTACAGCGCGCGGCGCCACGGGCTGAGTGCCGCGTATTCGCGCGTGGTCAGGCAGGTGGAATAAATGTCCGCCCCACCGGCGCGACGGTCGAGGTTGTTCCAGACCGCGTGATGGTTGGCGTGCTGGCGCCGCCAGTTGGCGAACGGGGTCAGCGTGAACAGGCTGCACGCGCGGCCGAGCCACTCGTTGGCCGCACGCCCGCGAAAGAACGCGCCATGGCCGCAATCGTGCTGGATGATGAAGATGCGCACGACGAAGGCGCCGGCCGGCACCGCCAGCAGCAGGCTCGCCCAGGGCGAGACCAGCCACGCGAGCGCATACATCGCCGCCATCAGCGCAAAGAACGGCAGGAAGGTGGAGGCGATCTGCCCGAGGCTGCGGCCGAGCACCGGCGACTGGAAGCGCGCGAACGCGGCCAGGATGTCGTGCCGGGAAGCCGCGGACATGCGCGTTGGCGCTTCGGCGACGCGAGGCGGCATGAGGTGTCGTGCCTGTGGTTCGGAATGCAACTATCGGCGGGACGCAATAAACCCGGCGCCCAGCACCGCATGGCTCGCGGGACAGCGCAGAAATCGTGCGCGGTGGCGATCAATTCAAGGGCGGCGCGGCAACCCTGGACAAGCGCCGCCCGCCCCGACAGGCTTGCGCCCGCATCGCCGAGGGTTCGCCATGACCGAGGACTTCCCGCAGCCCGTCGATTCCGCGCTCGTCCCGCGCTTCGCCGGCGTGCCCAGTTTTTTCCGTCTGCCCCTGGTCGCCTCGGCGGCGGATCTGGATGTCGCGGTCGTGGGCATCCCGTGGGACGGCGGCACCACCAACCGCGCCGGCGCCCGCCACGGCCCGCGCGCGATCCGCGACCAGTCCAGCCTGATCCGCCGCGTCAACCACGCCACCCGTGTCGAGCCGTTCCGCCTCGCCCGCGTGGCCGATGTGGGCGACATCCCCACCGACCCGATCGACCTGCAAGGCGCGCTGCGCCGCATCGAGGCGGGCATCGAGGCGATCCTGCGAGCCGGCGCCCGCCCGCTCGCCGCCGGTGGCGACCACCTGACGACGCTGCCGGTGCTGCGCGCGGTCGGGCGGCGGCACAAGCTGGCGATGATCCATTTCGATGCCCACTCGGACACCAACGACCGCTATTTCGGTGAGAATTACTACACCCACGGCACGCCGTTCCGCCGCGCCATCGAGGAGAACCTGCTCGACCCCAGGCGCGTCGTGCAGATCGGCATCCGGGGGTCCAACTACGACCTGGACGAACACGCCTGGGCCACGGCGCAAGGCATCCGCATCATCTACATGGAGGAGTTCGTCCGGCGCGGCGCGGCGGAGGTGATGGCGGAGGCAAAGACGATCGTCGGCCACGCGCCCACCTATATCAGCTTCGACATCGACTGTCTGGACCCCTCGATGGCACCCGGCACCGGCACGCCGGAGGTCGGCGGCTTCACCACGCGCGAAGCCCAGCAGATGCTGCGCCTGCTCGACGGCGTGCACATCGCGGGCGCGGACGTGGTGGAGGTGGCGCCGCCCTTCGACATGGGCGGCATCACCGCGCTGGCGGGTGCGACGATGATGTTCGAGGTGCTGTGCGTCATGGCGCACGGCCTGGCGTCGCACCGGGGACGATCCGGGCCATAGGGCGGCGGGCCGCCATGGACGGATGGCGCCCAACGGGCGGATGCGCGCCGGCTGGCGCGCGGCTGGGCTGACACGAACGCGCAAGGCCGGCGCGCGAGGGTGCTAAGCTGTGCCGGCAACGAGCAGGAGGACGAAGATATGCGCGGACATGAACGGATCGTGCGGCTGGCTGTAGGTGCCGCCGTGCTGGCCCTCTGCGTCGGCGGCGGCATGGCGCGGGCGGACGAGTCCGGGCCGGTCGTGGCGGGCAAGGGGATCTCGCAGATGTGGTGCGTCAACTGCCACGTCGTGGCGCCCACGCAGGCACGCGGCAGCGACCAGACCCCCTCGTTCGCGGCCATCGCCGCGCGGCCGGACACGACGGCGGAAAAGCTGCACAATTTCCTCGCCCAGCCGCACGGCATGCCGGACTTCCGCCTCGGTGGGAAGGACATCGACAACGTCGTGGCCTACATCCTCAGCCTCAAGCCGTAGGCGGCGGGCGCCTCGGCCGCCTCGGGCGCCTCGGGCGCCTGCCAGTAGCGGCCCAGCATGTGCAGCCGCAATTCCAGCAGGCCGGGCCGCGCGAGGCGGGGCAGCGCGATTTCCGCGTCGCCATGGGTCCAGCGCCACGCCTCCCCCGCCGCCCGCGACCAGCCCGCGTGCAACGCATCGGGGTGCAGCGGCCAGCCGGCGAGACACACGGACGCCACCGCGAGGCCGAGCCGCCGCGTGTCGCCCGAGTCCGCCTCCTGCTCGGCCGGCACGAAGCTGCGGGAGCGCACCCGCACCCGCGTGGTCCCGGCCGGCAGCCGGGCGGCAAGCCCGGTATCCGTCAGGCTGTGGCCTACCGGCGCGCCATTGGCGAACACCCGCACGCCGGCGTCGGCCGCGCACCGCCAGCCCAGCGCCTCGGCCCGCGCCGCCAGGGCCGCGCGCGCGTCCGGCGCGCTCAGGCGCAGGGGCGCGCAGCCATGCGCGGCCCACACCCGCAGCGCCGCCGCGTCCGGTGCGCCCGTGAAATCCGGGTGCAACGCCCGCACCCCCGCCTGCCCGGCGAACAGCGCGCGGTTGCCGGTGTCCAGATAGCTTTCCGCCGGCAACCCCTCGGCCAGCAGCACGTCGTGGCGGTCGAGTTCGACATGCCAGTAGGTCATCGCGGAAAAGCCGTCGTGCCGGAAAATGGTGGCGCCGTTGGCCAGCACGCCGACCGGCACCAGCGCGCCTTCGACCAGCACGCAATGCTCGGGCGAGAGCCACAGGTCGCGGCGCGGCTGGCCGGGGGCGAAGGCGTCGGCGCGGACGCAGACCGGCGCCGCCTTCGCCGGCGCCGGATGGCGCGCCAGATCGACCCGCGTCCAGCCCACCCAGCGCACCGGCGCGAGCCGCCCGCCATGGGTGCGCACCATGTCGCCCGGCCGCAACGTCTCCACCGCCGCCTCGCCTTGCGCCAAGGCAATCCGCGTCCCGGCGGCGAAGCACGCCACCGTCACCAGTGAGCCGCCATTGGCATCGGGGGTGACGTTGAAGGTGAGTCCCGCGACCCCGCCGCTCAAGGCCACGCTGGCCGACGCGCCGGAGGCGCCGGTCAGGTCGAGCGAGCCGCCGGCGGCCGTCGCCGCCCCGGTGCCGAACAGCCCGTTCGGGTTCGGCGCCGAGGAGACGGCGGCGAAATCCACGATGTCGCCGGTCTGCAACCCCGACAGCACCGCCCCGATGGCCCCGGTGCCGGGCAGGATCAGCGAGGACGTGCCGGCACCGAACGACACCGACGGCGCCGCCCCAGCCGCCAGCGTCTCGATCCGCGCCAGCGCGTTGTTGTTCAGCACGATCGCGCCCGCGCCGTCGAAGGTGGTGGCGATGTCGAGCGAGGCGCCGTCCAGCGCGAACGTGCCGTTGTTGAGCACCGCCGCGGTGCCGCCAAAGGTCAGCAGGCTCGTGGCCACGCTGTCATTGAGGCTGAAATTCGGCCCCAGCGTCACGCCGCCCGGCGTCAGCGCGCCGATCACCACGCTGGACGCGCCGGCCCCCAGCACGATGCCGCCGTCGAAGGTGGAGACGGTCTTGAAGTCGATTTCGTTGAGCACGGCGTTCAGCGTGATCGGCGCGGTGGTCGAGGGCGGGTCGATCACCACCACCGGGCCGGGGCCCACGGTCCGCACCGTCACGCCCGCGCCGATCGAGACATTGTCGAGCGTGGCCCCGGATTGCAGCGTCAGCGTGCCGGTGCCGCCGATGCTACCGTTTTGCACGAGGCCGGCGGCCGAAATCGTCGCCGCGTCCAGCGTGCCGCCGCCGAGATCGAGCCCGGCATCGAAGGTCAGCCCGCCCGCGATGCCGCCGAGGCGCGCCAACGTCATCGCCTGCTGGAACACCACGCTGCCGGCGAGCAGCGTGCCGGTGTTCAGGAAGGCGACATGCGGGCCGACCGTGACCTGGGTCGTGATGTCGCCCGTCACGACCCCATACGTCGGAATGCCGTCCGTGCTGCCGGTCTGCTGCAAGCTGCCGGTCTGGGCGCCGATCAGGCTGATGGTGCCGCTGTTGTCGAATGTGCCGCCGCTCAGCGTCAGCGTGCCGGCGCCGACCGTGATGACGCCCGCGTTGCTGAAGCTGCCGGAGGAGATCGCGACGTTCGCGCCGACGACCTCGGTCCAGGACAGCAGGCTGTAGCTCGGAACCGGCCGGATCTTGCTCGGCATCACGCTGGTGACGACGTCCGAACTCTGCGTCTGGCTGACCGCCGAGAGGTCGATCTGGCCGAGATTGGTGATCGTCGGCGTCGCGATCACGATCGCGCCGCCGGGGGCGCCGGCCGTGCTCCAGCCGACGGCCCCCTGCATGGTCAGGGCGCCGGCGCCGCCGATGGTGCTCGTCGGGCCGAGCAGCAGCGTGCCGTCCAGCGTGCCGCCCGCGCCGTTCAGCGCGCCGCCGCCGGTCAGGTCGATGGTGCCGCCGCCGAACAGCCCGGCCAGATCCACCTCGGCGCTACTCGCCGCGGCAACGCTGCCGGCCACGGTCAGCGTGGAGACGATGTCCAGCGTCGTCGCCGGGCTCGCCAGGATCACGTCCGCGACATTGACCGGCACATCCACCGTCACCGCATACGGGCCGGTGCCGTTCAGCAGCGCGGTGTCGGCGGTGCCGGGGGATTGGAGGGTGAACCAGTCGCTGCCGTTGGACCAATCCCCGCTGCCGTTGCCGCTGCGCCAGCTTA